>JBJTFT010000219.1:0-6476 GCA_046093525.1 Sphingomonadales bacterium
ATTTTGCTGTCGGGAGGACAGGATTCGAACCTGCGACCCCCTGGTCCCAAACCAGGTATTCTACCGGGCTGAACTACCTCCCGATCCCTTTCGGGGCAGCAAATATAAGGGATGCTGACGGATTCTCAGGAGAACAGGCAAAAAGACCCCTTAAAAATGTCAATCTGGCAAGATCTGAGACGCTGGAACGGGGCTTGCTAGTAAATAGAAAACTAAAAACCCTTCTCATGACCAAAGAAAAAGGTACGATCTCGATCAATACCGAGAATATCTTCCCGATCATCAAGAAATTCCTGTACTCCGACCACGAGATATTTTTGCGCGAGCTGATCAGCAATGCCATTGATGCGACCCAAAAAATCAAGCGACTGAGCTCATTAGGTCAGTATAACCAAGAATTGGGCGACCTGACCATTCAGGTCAGTGTCAACAAGAAGAAAAAAACCATCACTATCGCCGATGCCGGACTGGGCATGACCGCCGAGGAGATAAAAAAATACATCAACCAAGTCGCTTTTTCGGGAGCCACCGAATTTATGGAGAAGTTCAAGGAAGCCCAGGATGCCAACGAGATCATTGGACGTTTTGGACTGGGCTTCTACTCGGCTTTTATGGTAGCGGAAAAAGTCGAGATCCAAACACTTTCTTACCAAGAGGGATCAACGGCCGCCAAATGGACCTGCGATGGTAGCACCGCTTTTGAGATCAGCGAAGGGAAAAAGACCACGCGAGGCACCGATGTGATCTTACATATCAACGAAGAGTCGGCTGAGTTTCTGGAAGATCACCGCATACAGCAAATCCTTGACCGATATGCTAAATTCTTACCGATCCCCATTCAGTTCGGGTCCAAATCGCAGTCGGTCGAAGATGGCGAAGACAACGAAGGAAAAAAGAAATACAAAAGCATCGATGTTCCCAATATCATCAATACTACGCAACCGATTTGGACCAAAGCACCCTCGGAGCTGAAAGATGAGGATTACATCAGCTTCTACCGCGAGCTATATCCGTTTACCGAAGAACCATTGTTCTGGATTCACCTCAATGTAGACTACCCCTTTAACCTCACCGGAGTACTGTATTTTCCAAAACTCAAGAACGACTACGAGATACAGAAGAACAAGATCAAGTTATTTAGCCGGCAGGTGTTCATTACCGATGAGGTAAAAGACATCGTACCCGAGTTCCTATTGCTATTACATGGCGTTATCGATTCTCCGGATATACCACTCAATGTAAGTCGCTCTTTCTTGCAAAGTGATAGCAACGTAAAAAAGATCAATAGCTACATAAGCCGCAAAGTTGCCGAGAAATTGAACGAGCTATTTAATAAAGATCGTAAAGCGTACGAGAGCAAGTGGAACGACATTGGCATCTTTGTAAAGTATGGTGCCCTGTCTGACGAAAAATTCTATGAGAAGGCCAAAGACTTTTTACTGCTCACCAACACCAAAAAAGAGCATTTTACGCTCGAAGAATACAAGACCAACGTCAAGGACTTTCAAACCGACAAAAATGGCCAGTTGGTTTGGCTGTATACCGGTGATGCCGAACAGCAACACACATTTGTGAGAGCAGCCGAACAAAAAGGCTACGATGTGCTCTTGATGAATACGCCCATCGACAACCACTTTATGCAGCATCTCGAAATGAAGCTCGAGAAGACCACCTTTAAACGAGTAGATGCGGATATCCTACAAAAACTAATTGAAAAAGAGGAAACCGAAAAGCACAGCTTGAGCGAAGAGCAGACCAATCAACTGAAATCGATATTTGAAAAAGCCTTCAACAATACCAATATGAAGGTAGAAATAGAGAGTTTGCCTTCGGAATCACTTCCTGTCACCATCACCATGGAAGAGTGGATGCGCCGTATGAAAGAGATGAGTAAAATGGGCGGAGGCCCCATGAGTTTCTATGGCTCGATGCCCGATAGCTATAAAGTAGCCATCAATGCAAACCACAAACTGATCGGCAAGATCTTGTCGGCCGATGAAAGCACACAAGCAACGCTGGCCAAGCAAGCCTGCGATCTGGCCCTGCTTTCGCAAGGCATGCTCAAAGGCGCCGACCTCACGGCCTTTGTAGAGCGAAGCGTAGAGGTACTGTAATCGAAGCAGATAAAGTAAGAACCGGCTCTCTCATTGGAGGGCCGGTTCTTTTTTTATATATTCATACTGCAAGAAAAAGGGCTTATATGCAGATCAGTTTTTTAAGTAAGCAAGCGCTTCCGTCAGCACAGGCGGTAGCAGGTACTAGCCTTCGCCCCGGTATGTTGGCCCTGATCAAAACCGACTACCCAGATTTTGAGAAGGAGCATTACCTCTCGACCGAAGAATTAAATCTATACCGCAGGCGTTATCTCAATGAGCTGATCGAGAAAGAGAAAGTTGAGCTGGCAGCCCTCGATAAAGAAGTGATGTTGGCCATACAGCAAAACGGCATATTATCCGAAACGATACAAGAGGAAGACGAAAAACAACTGACGGTAGGCGAAAGGCTGGCCGACCGAGTTGCCTCTTTTGGAGGGAGCTGGGTTTTTATCGCCAGCTTTTTTTGTTTTATCCTTTGTTGGATGCTCATCAATGTATGGATGCTGCGCTACCGGGCCTTTGATCCCTTTCCCTTTATTTTACTGAACCTTATCCTCTCTTGTTTGGCCGCCATTCAAGCGCCTATCATCATGATGAGTCAAAACCGGCAGGAACAAAAAGACAGACAACGAGCCGAACACGACTATAAGATCAATTTAAAAGCCGAGCTTGAGATAAAACTACTGAGCGAGAAGATCGACCACCTGCTGGTGCATCAAAATAAAAAACTACTGGAGATTCAAGAAATACAAATTGATTACCTTGAGGATCTGCTCAGAAGAACAGATCGGATATCAAACTAACGCAGGCCCATGACGAAAACAACTATCGACAATTACCTGGAGAAACACTATATCCATCGCAGCAATTGGCTACGCGCAGCCGTGCTGGGTGCCAATGATGGGATCATCTCTATTTCGAGTCTGGCCATTGGGGTTGCGGCCGCCAGTTCTTCGCGCGACCCGATCTTACTGGCCACCATGGCGGGTCTTGTCGCAGGCGCCCTTTCGATGGCGGCTGGTGAATATGTATCGGTAAGCTCACAGACCGATATTGAATCAGCCGATATTGAGCGCGAAAAAAAAGAACTGGAGGAAATGCCCGAAGAGGAAGAATTGATACTTGCGCAGATCTACGAAAAAAGAGGATTACAACCAGCTACTGCCAAGCAAGTGGCCAAAGAACTAACGGCCAGTGATGCACTGGGTGCCCATGTTCGCGATGAATTAGGCATTACTGAAATGAGCCAGGCCAATCCTATTCAGGCTGCGCTTGCCTCGGGTGCTGCCTTTACAGCCGGAGGATTTATTCCATTGATGGTATCACTGCTGGCACCCGTTGTTTACATGGAGTATGTCTTATACGGCTGTACGGTGGCTGCGCTGGCTATTCTGGGTACCGTATCGGCACGCGCGGGCGGGTCAAATGTATTCAAGGCGGTTTTACGCATTGTGCTGGGCGGCACCATCGCCATGGTCATCTCGGCTGTAGTAGGATACTTCTTTGGGGTGAGGGTGTAGTTAATCTTACCCTTTATATAAGCCATACTTGACCGCATAAAGAACTATCTCGGCCATATTCTTGGAGTTTGTTTTCTTTTGGATCACATCGCGATACGCGTCGACCGAGCGCTGGCTAAGTCCCAAGGCGGCCGCAATCTCTTTAGAGGTCAATTGCTCGCAAATCAGTTTGATGATCTCAATTTCACGCTCCGTTAAAACCGGATCTTTTGCTTGTTTTAAAGAGTTGATCGCATGAATCTTTAAAAAAGATTGAATTCTTTCAGAGGCGTCATTACAAAAATAATGCCCTCCGCTCATTACAATACGCGAAGCCTTTATTAGTTCTTCGTAATGGGCATTCTTAAGCACATAGCCCAATGCTCCAGCCTGTAGGATATCAATAACATATACATCATCACTGAACATCGAAAGAGCAATAATGCGAGTACCCCCACAAGGGATTGTCCTCGCTGCGCTCGGACATCGGAGGGGGGCTCCGCATACTGTAACCGATGCGGGGCTGCGCCCCTTTGCATTTTTTATGATGCTAGCGTTTGAATGCAAGAATTCCACGCTCACCTAATAAAAAATGCCCCCAGCGGGGGCATCGGTTACAGTATGCGGAGAGGGAGGGATTCGAACCCTCGGTACAGATTTAAGTCCGTACAACGGTTTAGCAAACCGGCCCTTTCGGCCACTCAGGCACCTCTCCGTTACCGCCTTTAGTACCGGCGGAGGGCAAAAATAAACAGAATTTACATGGCTGCCAACTGCACTTTCTGCTGCAGTTCCAACACATTCTCGCGGAAGATACCGTCGGTGTCCATCAGGTCCTTAACGGTCTGGCAAGAGTGGATCACGGTAGTGTGGTCGCGGCCGCCAAAATGATCCCCAATGGTCTTGAGCGAGTTTTTGGTAAAGGCCTTGGCCAGATACATAGTGATCTGACGAGCCTGAACGATCTCCCGCTTGCGGGTCTTTTGTAATAATTTGTCGTAGGGCACGTCGAAATACTCGCACACCATCTTTTGAATGGTATCGATCGTGATCTCCTTGCTTGATGACTTGACGAAATTGCGCAATACTTTCTTAGCAAGGTCCAGATCGATCTCCTTACGATTCAGCGAGGACTGGGCCAGCAATGAGATCAATGCCCCCTCAAGCTCTCGCACATTGTTATTGATATTATAGGCGATGTACTTGACCACCTCTTTAGGCATCTCAAGACCATCATTCTTCATTTTCTTCTCTAAGATCTCGATACGTGTTTCGTAGTCGGGCACCTGCAGATCGGCACTAAGCCCCCAGCGAAAACGACTGAGTAGGCGCTCTTGCACACCTTCGAGATCCTTGGGCGATTTATCGGAGGTAAGCACCAGTTGCTTTTGCGATTGATGCAAGTGATTGAAGATGGCAAAAAAGGCATCCTGCGATTTTTCGGCCTTCGCAAAAAATTGAACATCATCCAAGATCAGCACATCGATCAACTGATAAAAATGGATAAAATCATTGATGGCGTTGTTGCGGCTATGATCCATGAACTGGTTGATGAACTTCTCCGAGCTCACGTACAAGACCACTTTGTTGGGATGAATGCGCTTGACCTCGTTACCGATGGCCTGGGCCAAGTGGGTCTTTCCCAGACCGGTGCCACCATAGATGACCAGCGGGTTAAAGGAATTGGCGCCAGGCTTTTCGGCTACGGTCTTGCCGGCACGACGAGCTACGCGGTTGCAATCACCTTCTATAAAAGCATCGAATGTATAGACTGGATTGAGTTGCGGGTCGATCTGCATCTTTTTAAGACCCGGAATAACAAATGGATTTTTAACGGGATTGTTGATCACCAACGGAAAATCCATTTCATTATTCGAAAATGATTTGTAACCCTGACCACTCACATCCATGGTAACGGGCTTGCTGCGGCTGTTACCGCTATCGACCATGATACGATATTCGAGGCGGGCTTCTTTACCCAATTCTCTTTTAAGTGTCTTGGCCAGCAGGTTTACATAATGCTCCTCAAGGTATTCAAAGAAGAATTGGCTGGGCACCTGTATCACCAACACATTCCCTTTGAGTGAAACGGGAGTGATGGGCTCGAACCAGGTTTTATAATGTTGCCATTCTACTATATCCTTGATGATCTTTAAACAATTGCTCCAGACTTTTTCCGCGTTCTTGTCCATCACTTGCAATGCAGTTTATCGTGTTTTAACGGTAGTTAGTAACAGTCCTGCGCAGGTTTTATCCACATGTCCACATTTGTCAATAAAAAAACTTGCGCGGGAAGGCGAATATCATTAAACCTTTCAAACAAAAAAAATTTAAACAACAGTTTTTGGGGAAATCAAGATTTTTTCTGCTTTTAAAATTTTTTGGCCCGAAAATTTGGAAAATTCAAAATCGATTCTACCCAACAAAATTCCTCCAAAACCTACCTGGTTGACCAACACATCATTACCCTTTTTATTCGTGTAAACAAGGGGTTTTTCTAAAAAAGTATGGGTGTGTCCCCCTATAATGAGGTCAATCTCCTCAGACTGCTTGGCCAAATCCTCATCACTGACCTTACGCTCTGTGGTGTAACGGTTTCCAAGGTGAGAAAGGCAAATTACCAGATCGCAATGCTCCTTTTTTCTAAGTACTTCTGCCACCTGATTGGCCTTAGCGATGGGGTCTACGTAAACGGTAGACCCAAACAGTTGATCGGGTATCAGCCCTTTACCCTCTATTCCAACTCCCAAAACACCTATTGTAAGAGGCCCTCTTTTAAAAATCTGGTATGGTTTTACATTTCCCTCTAGGGGTGTGCCATTTACCTCATAATTACAAACTAGCATTGGAAAGCGGGCGTGCAGGCGCAGTTGGGTGGCCA
>JBJTFT010000220.1:0-11403 GCA_046093525.1 Sphingomonadales bacterium
GCTGAGTCCATGGGCCTGCCCCGGACCGTGATACGGGTCTTGCCCCAGTATAACTACTTTTACGTGCTGAAAGGGGGTGTGATCAAATGCATTGAAAATGTGTTTTCCGGCCGGGAAAATGATCTTTTTTTGTTGTTTTTCGGTCTTTATATGGAGTACCAGTTGCTTAAAATAGGACGTAGTGAATTCCTCTTTTAAAACCGCCAGCCACGAAGGCTCGATCGCTACTTTCATCTACTCGTTTTGGCAAAGATAGGTGTCTCGCTTTCCCACTCTTTTTGGTTACCGGATTTAGTTATTCTAACACTATTGGACGTTATTCATTGAATTTTCTTTCTGTGTTTATACTTATTATGTTAATATTTTTTAATGCGTAAGTAATAGGTATTATAGAAATTCGAATATTTCAGTAGGTGCTTTTTCGAACTATATTGGCTGTAAATAAAATGTTCATTGACTGGATTTTGAATGGGCAAACTGATAATTTCAATTGAGTCACAGTTGTTTTTTCGGATCGTGACTAGTTTAAATTTTCGATGTTCCTATGAAGGTCCTGCTGTCTTTTGATACGCATTTGTTGGCAGAAGGCATCGTGAAGCAACTGCTGCAATTGTCGGGTGACTTGAAATACAATTTAGCAGCTCCCGGTACCATAACGCCTGAGCAGGTCGTTTCCGCTGATTATGACCTACTATTGGTGGATGCTGATTCTATGGCGTCGGACGTCATTTCGTTACTTTACTCGATCAAGAAAAATCGTCCCTCCACCAAAGTCATCTTTGTATGTAGCAGGCTCGACAATGACTTGCTAAAAGCCTATCGAAATGGGTTGGATGGCGCTTTTCTTAAGAGCGACAATGCCGACATGGTCTTGGCTGCGCTCTCGAGTGTATTGGATGGAAAGGTGCATGTTCCGCAAAGTATCATCATGAATATTTTGTACGAGGGATTTGTGTTTACCGGTTTTGATTATCGGTTAAATCTGCTCAGCAGGCGTGAGATGATCGTTTTGGAAAAGATCTCCGATGGGCATAGCATGAAAGAAGCGGCCCGTCAGCTCAAGTTGTCCGCATCAACCCTTTCTACCCACAAGCAACGCATCAAGAAAAAGTTGGGATTGTCCAGCGGACAAGAGTTCAATAATTTTATCAGGGCATTTGCTCATTTACAAAAAAGCCCCGCCAAATTCGGCGAGGCTTCTATGTGATCCGGATTGGATTCAAACCAATGACCTGCTGCTTAGAAGGCAGCTGCTCTATTCAACTGAGCTACCGGACCCTGCCCATCTTACAGGCTGTGCAAAGTTACATTTCTTTAACTTGCGGAACAAACCGCTGTCATGTCTGCTGTCTTTAATTATGGAACCGATTCGCTAACCGTTGCCACAGCCCTTGCCATTGCCAATGGAACTTGTAAAGGAGTGATCGGCAGCGATACGGCCGCCAGGGTCAAGCGTTCGCAAGCCGATGTAGCGGAAATCGTTTCTTCGGGTAGAACAGTCTACGGTATCAACACCGGCTTTGGCATTTTGGCCAACACGGCAATTTCCGCTGCCGATACGGCCACCTTACAGCATAAGATATTACAAAGTCATAGTGTGGGCGTGGGCGCGTTATTACCACCCGAAGTAGCCAAGTTGATGCTTATCACCAAAGCGCATGCACTGGCCAAGGGTTACAGTGGCATTTGCCTTTCAACACTGGAGCGCATCGTGTGGCATATCGATAACAACGTAATTCCGGTAGTGCCCGAAAAAGGTAGTGTGGGTGCATCCGGAGATCTGTCTCCACTATCCCATCTTTTTTTACCGCTCATCGGACTTGGCGAAGTGCTGGTGACTGGCGCAAAGCAGGGAAGTTACGAACGGGTGGCTGCTTCTACCTTCCTCACGGCTCGTGGTATCGATCCTATTTCGCTTGGGCCCAAAGAGGGGCTGGCTCTTATCAATGGAACCCAATTTATTTTGTCCTTTGCTGTCAAAGCGGTGCAGCGTTTACATAATTGTCTCGAAGCGGCCGATATAATTGGCGCCATGAGCCTCGAAGCGCTAACCGGAACCAAAGCACCGTTTGATGCCCGGCTTCATGAACTGCGGCCTTTTGCCGGAAATCAATTAGTGGCACAACGACTTCGGCTGCTGCTGCAAGATTCGGCCATCATGGAGAGTCATGTAGATTGTGGTCGAGTGCAAGATCCTTATTCGTTGCGCTGCATGCCCCAGGTCCACGGCGCTTCTCGTAACAGCTGGTTACATTTGGCAGAGTTGACCCAGATCGAGCTGAATTCGGTAACGGATAACCCTGTGTTGCTGCAGGGCGGCGAGGCGATCAGCGGTGGCAATTTTCATGGACAGCCGCTTGCCATCCCGCTGGATTACGCCAGCGTGGCGGCTGCCGAGCTGGGTAATATCAGTGATCGTCGTTGTTATTTATTACTCGAAGGAAAATGGGGGCTGCCGGTCCTATTGATGAATAAGGTGGGCCTCAATAGCGGATTCATGATCCCTCAGTACACGACTGCAGCCTTGGTTACCGAAAATAAAACGCTGTGTTTTCCGGCCAGTGCCGACAGTATTCCCACCTCACTTGGCCAAGAGGATCATGTGTCGATGGGTAGTATCAGCGGAAGAAAGCTAGGGCAGATCATCGACAATTTGGAGTACATCCTGGCGATCGAGTTGTTATCGGCCGCGCAGGCCATTGAGTTCAGGAGGCCGTTGAAGAGCTCTTCCATTTTGGAATTTGCGCATTCTTACGTGCGTGATCATGTAAGTTTTGCCGAGGAGGACCGGATATTTTCGTTGGATGTTGAGCGAGTAGCTTCTTTGCTACGCTCCTTTGATTTTGTAGAAAGGGTTAGTCAATTCGCCACGGCCGAGGGGCGACCCTTGAATAAGGGCTACGAGCCATTCGGACTTTGAATGGGTATTCGAGTTACTTACTGGTTTAATCGCTGACTGGCTGTCTCCAGGGCCAATTGCATCATGGGAAGTAACGCCTTTTCGCGTTCAGCTGGGCTGATCTTTTGTTTGGCTGCGATAAGGTCCGACACGGTAAGTAAGCAAGCCGCATTTCTACGACAGTGCTTGGCGTTGGCAAAAAGAGCAAACGACTCCATTTCTACCGCGAGACAGTTGTGCTGCATGGCCAATGGAGAGAATCCCTGTTGGTTCGAATAAAAAACATCGCTCGAGTGAATCGCTCCGCAGTGTAGGGGCCATCCTTTTTGAGAAGCCACCGTATTTATCGTATTGTAAACGTCCCCTTGGCATTCGATCACCGATTCGGTGATGCCCCAGGCATGCAGGGCGAATGTAGATTCACTCACGGCTTTTTTTACGTTGATCAGGTCAAAGAGTTGCAGCTTGGGATCGTAGGCTCCGCATGTACCGATCCGAATGATGGTGTCTACTTGGTACTCGGTATAAAGTTCGTAGGAATAGATGCCAATGGAGGGGCAACCCATGCCACTGGAACCAATGCTGATCTGTTTATTTTGATACGATCCCGTATAAAATAAACAATTACGGGTTTCGCTGACCAGGCGGGCATCTGTTAAAAATTCGTTGGCCATGAACTTTGCCCTGAGTGGATCGCCCGGAAGCAGAACAAGCGGGGCCAATTCGCCGGGTCTGGCACTAATGTGTATACTCATGGTGAATGCTTCAGCGACAAGATATGTATTTTTGCACTGCGATAAAAAACCTTGTCATGATGAATATCTCCTCCGCCCCTACGATCCCTCTTAAAACGCCCACCGGTACCACGCTCCATTGCAAGGGCTGGGTGCAAGAAGCAGCCCTGCGAATGTTGCTGAATAACTTAGATCCTGCTGTGGCGGAGAGACCCGAAGACCTGATCGTGTATGGCGGAAGAGGAAAAGCTGCCCGTAATCAAGAGGCATTAGAGAACATCATTCGCTCGTTGCTGGTGTTAGAAGAAGATGAGTCGTTGCTGATCCAAAGTGGAAAACCCGTGGCCATACTCAAAACGCATCCAGATGCGCCTCGCGTTTTGCTTAGTAATTCACAACTGGTTCCCAACTGGGCTACCTGGAGTCATTTTGATGAATTGGAGAAAAAGGGGTTGATGATGTATGGTCAGATGACCGCCGGCAGCTGGATCTATATAGGCTCGCAGGGCATCGTGCAAGGAACCTATGAAACGTATGCAGCGGCAGCCGATAAACATTTTGGCGGAACCTTAAAGGGTACTTTGAACGTTACGGCAGGATTGGGAGGAATGGGAGGTGCTCAACCGCTGGCCATTACCATGAACGAAGGGGTAGCATTAGTTGCAGAAGTAGAGGAGTGGCGCATCGATAAACGGGTAGAGACCCGATACCTCGACGAAAAATACTTGGATATCGATCTGGCCATAGAAAAGGCCTTGCAGTACAAGGCACAAGGAGTGGCCCGCAGCATCGGCGTCCTGTGTAATGCCATTGAACTTTTAGAGCGACTTATTCAAAAAAATATCATCCCCGATACGCTTACCGATCAGACCAGTGCGCATGATCCCTTGGTAGGATACTGGCCTCATCAATTATCTTATCCAGAGGCCCTTGCTCTTAGAGAAAAAGACCCCGATTCGTATACGAAACTGGCCTATCATTCCATGTATCATCATGTTTCGTTGATGGTCCAATTGATGAACAAGGGTGCCATCACCTTCGACTACGGCAATAATATCAGAGCTCGCGCTCAAGAGTATCAGCAGCGCTATTTGTCTGGTGATAAGCTGGATTGTTTTGCATTTCCCGGATTTGTTCCGGCGTATATCCGTCCGCTTTTTTGCGAGGGAAAGGGACCGTTTCGTTGGGCCGCGCTGAGTGGAGATCCTGCCGATATTGCGGTAACCGACGAGCTGATCCTTTCGTTATTCCCCGACAACAAAGGGCTTATTCGTTGGATGAAAATGGCCAAAGAAAAAATTGCTTTTCAGGGATTGCCCGCGCGCATTTGTTGGCTGGGGCAGGGCGAGAGAGAAAAGGCTGGTCTGGCTTTTAACGAGCTGGTGCGTACCGGAAAAGTAAAAGCCCCGATCGTCATTGGCCGTGATCATCTGGATACCGGCAGCGTGGCCAGTCCTAATCGCGAAACAGAGGCCATGCTCGATGGTAGCGATGCCGTGGCCGACTGGCCTATCTTAAATGCGCTTGTCAACACGGCCGGAGGTGCCAGTTGGGTCAGTCTGCACCATGGGGGTGGGGTCGGCATGGGTTATAGCATACATTCCGGTATGGTGATCGTGGCCGACGGAACCGATCAGGCCGCTGCCAGATTATCGAGGGTTTTGCGTAACGATCCGGGTATGGGCGTTATTCGACACGCAGATGCCGGATATGACACCGCTAAAAAAGTAGCGATCGAAAAAGGGTTGGACCTGCTGCAAAAATTAGGGTAAGCGTACGAACGATGCTGCTTATTCGAAGCTGCTTTTTGGGCTCGCTCTTCTCTTTTTTTTGTTTAGTTATCGAGGCGACGGGTCGGTTGGTCTGCCTTGGCATAAGCGTAACGACTCAGTAATGATGTCTTGTAGTAGCCATCAAGTCCCAACGAAGCCAGACTACCTACATTTTCAAGATCAACGAATCCGTCCGGTTGAACGGCAACTTTAGGCACATAAATATCTTGGATGGCTCCGATCACCAGAAAGGTATTATTCTTTTTGAGCGGGATGATCTCTTGAAGAGATAGCGCATAGCGTACCTTGCTTTCTTTGACATAGGGGGCTTTGCAATCCTCCGTCCAAAGGGGAGTGAGTCCGGTTTTTTCGAATTCACTTTCTCCGCTGCCATACTTGGCACTGGTCTGGTGCGCTTTCTCTACAAATTCTTCTTGAATATGATTGATCGTGTAACAGTGTGTATTTTCGATATTGGCCAGTGTATGGGGGGTGGCCTCTCGTGGGCGATTGATAAACCCGATGAGCGCTGGATCGGCACCCAGGTGAACGATGTTGCTAAAGATGGCGAGGTTGGGGTTCTTATTCGCATCGACGGTACCGATCAGGCTAACGGATTTAAATCCACTGATGGAGTTGATAAAATTGCCGCGATAGAATCTGTCCCAGCTTTTTACCTCTTGAAGGGTATAATGTCTCATCAAGAGTGTTTAACAAGATTGCAGATAAAAGGTTAAATAATTAACCAGTATTTTTGAAAAATGAGTTGGTTAGTTGTAAATCAGGTCTTTAAGCAGCAACAAGAGAGAGTTGGAGTCGATGGTATCAGCTTTGAGTTGGCCGCGGGCCAACATATTGGTATTGCTGGTGAAACCGGTGCCGGTAAATCATCGCTGCTTAAGCTGATGGCCGGGCTCTTGCAACCCGACCGGGGGGAGGTTTTTTTTAAGGGGGAACGTGTGCGAGGCCCTGAGGAGCAGTTGTTGCCGGGGCATTCCGCCATCGCTTATCTAAGTCAGCATTTTGAACTGATCAATCATTACCGGGTCGAGGAGTTTTTGGCATTGACCTCTTTATTGAATGCCCACGAGGCTAAAAGATTATATGCTCTGTGCGAAATAGACTCTTTGCTACAGCGAAAGACGACACAGCTTTCCGGAGGCGAACGTCAGCGGGTCGCATTGGCAGCCGCTCTTGGAAAAAAGCCTCAATTGCTTCTTTTGGATGAGCCGTTCTCTAACCTCGATAGCATTCAAAAAGAAAAGATCAAAGAGGTCTTAGCCGGCCTCGAAAAAGAGACGAGGCTAACGTCTTTGATCGTATCTCACGACGCGACCGATCTGCTCTCGTGGGCCGATCGTATCTTGTTGATGAAAACGGGTCAACTTGTGCAGCAAGGCTTGCCGCAGGAGCTCTATGTACATCCGTCGAACGCTTATTGTGCCGGGTTGCTTGGAACGTATACGCAGGTTTCCGCGGAATGGCTGGCTACCTTGGCCGAAAAGCCAGAATTTGCGAGTGGTCAGTCGATATTTTTAAGACCCGAACAATTACAGATCGGCCTCGACACCTACACCCCTGGGGCTGCGTTGGGAACGATCGCAGCTGTGTCTTACCGGGGGGCACATCATTTGGTTGAGCTCTGGTGCCTGGGCCAGTTGGTCAAGGTCGCTACCCGAATACAGGGTCTAGAAAAAGGGATGCAGGTATCTCTTCGCGTTCGGGAGTGGATCTGGTAAATCTTCCCACAATTTTTCTTCTTTCATGTGAATAACTGGGGCCAAACGCCCTTTTAGATTCTGCCCATTTCCCGTTAAATTCGCGGCAGGTGTTTCCCTATTAAAATTGATGTATTGTGAGATTAAAGAGCTTAGAAATCAAGGGCTTCAAGAGTTTTGCTGATAAAACCGTCATCAACTTCGACGATAATATTACCGGCATTGTTGGTCCCAACGGATGCGGTAAATCGAACATTGTGGACAGCATCCGCTGGGTGATCGGTGAGCAAAAGATCAGTCAGTTGCGAAGCGAAAACCTCGATAGCCTGGTATTTAATGGTTCAAAGACCAGAAGTGCCAGCGGGCTGGCAGAAGTGAGTCTGACCTTTGAGAACACTCGAAATTTATTGCCTACCGACTTTAACGTGGTGACCATCACCCGAAAATTTTACAAGAACGGGGAAAGCGAATACCGGCTCAATGATGTGCAGTGTCGATTAAAGGATATTCAAAATCTTTTTTTGGATACCGGTATCAGCACCGAAAGTTACGCCATCATTGCGCTCGACATGGTCGACGATCTGATCAAGGACAAGGATAACAGTCGCCGCAAGATGTTAGAACAAGCGGCCGGCATCTCCATCTACAAAGCAAGAAAGAAAGAGGCTAAGTCGAAGCTGGAAGCTACCGAACAAGACCTGGCTCGTATCGAAGATCTGTTGTTCGAGATCAACAACCAATTGAAATCACTGGAGAGCCAGGCCAAGAAAGCAGAAAAATATCACGAGATCAAAAAAGAATATCGTGAGGTGAGCATAGAACTCGCCAAGGCTTCGCTCGAAGGATTTAATTTGTCTTACAAAGAGCTGACCGAACAGCAAGAAAAAGAGACCAATAGAAGAGTGGAGATCGAAGCGGCCATCGGCTCTCAAGAAGCGGCCTTAGAGGGAGAAAAGCTAAATTTTATTGAGAAAGAAAAGGCCCTTCAACGAATGCAGCAGGCCTTTAACGAATTGCAGCAAACGGTTCGCGCCAAGGAGAACGACAAGAACCTGGCCTCTCAGCGTATCGAATATCTGGCTGAAAAGCAGGCCTCGCTACAAGCTTTCTTGACCAAGGCCGAAGGTCAGTTGCAAGGTATTGTCGAGAGTATCGCTTTTACCAATACCCAGACCTCCGAAGAGGAAAAAGCGCTACACGTGCTAGAGCTCGAATTAGCAAAACGGCAGTCGCACGTGGAGGAGGCCAGGGTGCACATGGAGCAGAAAAGGACGGCATTGGATCAGCTGCGCGGGCAATATCAACAAACCCAGCGACAGCAATTTGACGCAGAAAAAAGAGTGGCCGTAGCCGACACTTCGGTACAGAATCTTCAGCGCACGCTTCAACAACTCGAAGCAGAACGAGTACAGCGCACCGCTCACGTGGAGCAGCTCGAGGCAGACCGTGTTGAAAAAGAAAAAGCCCTGGCCGTTCGAAAAACAGATCTGGAACAACTCCAGCAACACCAAGATCATACCAAAGAACAGATCTTGCAGACGCAAGCTATTTTAGAGGGATTGCGCAATGAATTGGCAGAGGAAAGTCGTAAGCTGGATGCCAAGAAAAACGAACATGCGCTCCTCAAAAGTATGATCGATTCCATGGAGGGTTATCCCGAATCGGTCAAGTTCCTGCACAACAATAAGGAGTGGAAGCTAAAGGTTCCTATTCTCTCGGACATATTGTACGTAAAGGAGGAATATCGAAAAGCGCTCGAAAATGTATTGGAACCCTATCTGAGCTATTATGTAGTCAGTGATCTGCAAGAAGGACTCGATGCGGTCCATTTACTTGACAAGCATCAAAAGGGAAAGGCTAATTTCTTTTTGCTCGATCAGATCAACACAAGGGCGACAGCGGCCAATGCTCATTCGCTGTCGGGTGCCATCGCGGCGCTCAGTGTGGTAGAGGTAGAGGAGCCCTACCAAAAGCTGGCGCAGCATTTACTGGAAAATGTCTTTATCGCCGATTCCGAAGAGGCGTTGAGTAATAGCAATGGATTTGTGGTCATCGAAAAGCAAGGACGCTATGTAAAAGGTAAATTTTCGTTGACCGGTGGAAGCGTCGGTCTGTTCGAGGGAAACAAGATCGGCAGAGCCAAAAATCTCGAAAAGTTACAGAAGGAGATCAATACGCAGCAAGACGTGGTAGAATCGTTGCGTGCCCATATTCAGACCCGTCATAACGAAGTGATCGCTTTTAACGAGGACCTCCGCGAAACAGCCCTGCGACAAGCCGAAAAGGATATTCTGCAACTCACCAATGAGGTTTTTGCCATCCATAATAAACTTGAAAATCTGACCGCTGCGCAACAGAGCAGTGCCATCAAGATATCGGAGTTGCAGCAGCAGGTCGATCAGACCCTGCAATCAGTGTCGGGGGTGCGTGCTGAATTTGAGCAACTCAATAGGGTGTTCGCAGACTTGCAAGCCTCCCTGCAAGAGGCGGAATCGCAGTATCGCACCGGCGAGCAGGCTTTTAACGACAGCACTTCTCAGTATAATGAATTCAACCTTTCGGTAACTCGTCAGCAAAATAAGATCAGCGGGCTGCAGCAAGAGGCCACGTTCAAGAACAATCAGCTTAACGATCTTCGACTTCAGATCGAGCAAAGTCAACTGCAGCAAGGGGAGACCTTGGAATCGACCGAACAATCTCGTGAACAGCTTTCGCAGATCGAACTGAATCTCTTGGAGCTCCTGCGTAAAAAGGAGCAAGACGAAAAAGAACTTAACCAAGCTGACCAAGCTTACTACGTACTACGAAACGAGCTTGGCGAAAAGGAAAGTGCAATCCGCCATCAGAGCAAAGAAAAAGAGCAGATAGAATTCTTGCTGGCGGCCATCAAGGATAAGCTCAATGAACTGAAGTTGCAGCTGGCCGGAATGAAAGAACGCTTGAGTGTAGAGTTTAGGGTCGACCTGGAACAAATATTGGGAGAAGCCCGCATGTCCGAAACGGCCCTTGACGAATTACAGGCCTCGGCCGACAGAATGAAGAAGCGACTCGAGAATCTGGGAGAGGTCAACCCGACGGCGATTGAGGCCTTTACGGAAATGAAGAAACGTTACGATTTTATCGTAGAGCAAAAGACAGATCTTGTTACGGCCAAGGATAGCTTACTAAAGACGATCGAAGAGGTAGAGGCAACGGCCAATCAAAAATTCCTGGACACGTTCGAGCAGGTCAGGGGTCATTTTCAAAAAGTGTTTAAGACACTGTTCACCGAAGATGACCAGTGCGATCTTGTCTTGGAAGATCCCGCAAATATCGCCGAAAGTGGAATCGATGTAGTGGCAAAGCCTAAAGGAAAGCGTCCGAGTTCGCTCACGCAACTTAGCGGAGGTGAACGTACACTTACCGCTACCGCCTTACTGTTTGCCATTTACCTCATCAAGCCCGCCCCTTTCTGTATACTCGACGAGGTGGATGCCCCGCTCGATGATGCGAATGTTGGCAAGTTTACCAATATGATCCGACAGTTCAGCGAGAACTCTCAATTCATTATCGTCACCCACAATAAAATGACGATGAGTACGGTGGATGTGATATACGGGGTCACTATGCAGGAGCCTGGGGTGAGTAAACTGGTGACGGTAGATTTTAGAAGCTTACAACAAAATTGATCAGCCTCATCGGTATGAGGGTACTTCTTTTTATAACATCGCTTTGCCTTTGTTCGTGCTCGCTTATGGCACAGGGTCAGCCCGAAGGCATCTTTTTAGGAGCCAGAGCCCCTGACTTCACCGGCACTGACCAGTTTGGGCGAGAGGTCAATCTACGTCAGCTGGCCAAACGAGAATCTGTACTGGTAGTCTTTTATAAAGGATACTGGAGCCCTGCTTGTATTCGCTTGCTGACTAGATTGCAAGATTCGCTTTCGTACTTTACCGACCGTCAGATTTCGGTAGTGGCCATCAGCCCCGAATCGGACTCTTGCCGTGCATTGACCTTGCAGAAGACCAGGGCAGGATTTTCGCTGGTGTGGGATTCCGCTCATCTGATCGCAAAGCGCTATGATGTTCTGCAAGACCTTGCACCCTCACAGCTGGACCGTTTGCGCAGTGGCGGGATCGATCTGGTCAAACTCAATGCGCCCAATTCGCCACAGTTGCCGGTGCCTTCCGTTTTTTTAATTGGCAAGGACTATTCGGTCACCTATCGTTTTTTTGATCCGGATCAAAAGAGAAGAATAAGTGTAAAAGAGTTATTGCAGCAGTAGCCACTCAATTGGTATA
>JBJTFT010000221.1:0-3733 GCA_046093525.1 Sphingomonadales bacterium
CAGGTATATCCCGATATGGATCATGAGCGCGTCTACGACAGTGATCGTAAAAAAATGATCAAGTGGTTTGCCCTTCTAAAAAAGCACGCTATTCCACTGGTCTTATCTGAGCCCCTCGAAGACGAGGCTGCGCAGGGCGACTCAGCGCAAGGGGAGCCTGGCCAAGGATAAGTCCGATCCGGCTACCGCTGATCAGGTCTAACCTGGTGTCTGCTGGTGTTACAACTTTTATTATGTCGTATAGCGCTGCTATAGAACAACGCCCCCGCCACTTCTTACCCGCCACGTTTGTGATCAGTGATTGGGAATCACTGGCCCCTTATTTTGCTGAACTCGAAAGACGTTCCTTAGACAGCGTGATCGAGTTAGAACAATGGCTCCGAGATGCCAGCGAATTAGAAGCTGTGATCAGCGAGGATGTATGTTGGCGGCAGATCAAAATGACCTGTGATACCGAGAATAAGGCGCTTGAAGAATCGTTCAATTATTTTATGCTAGAGCTACAGCCGCGCATACAGCCTTGGTCCGATAAATTGAATCGAAAGCTATTGGCTTCTCCCTGCATAGATCAGTTGCCTGCCGAGCAGTATGCCACCTTTTTGCGCAACATTCGTAAGCAGATCCATCTGTATCGCGAAAGCAATGTGCCGATCCAGGCCGAGATCAGCGTACTGCAGCAGCAATTCGGTGTTATTGCCGGTAAGATGACCATTGTTGTACAAGGGCATGAATATACCCTGCAACAAGCGGCTAAATTCTTAGAAGACGAAGATCGAAACCTTCGCGAGCAGGTATATCTTCAAATTGCAGAGCGTCGCTACCAAGATCGTGCTGCCCTCGATGGGTTGTTCGATCAACTGCTTCAAAAAAGAAACCAGCTGGCCCTTAATGCCGGTATGGATAATTACCGGGCGTATCGATTTTTAGAGTTAGGCAGATTTGATTACGATCATGTGATGTGCGAAGAGTTTCACCAGGCGGTAAAAGAAGAGGTGATGCCGCTTGTCAATGAGATCTACACAAAAAAGAAAGAGCGGTTAGGATTAAGTATGTTGCGACCTTGGGATATCGAGGCAGAGCCGATCGGCACCAAACCCCTTCGCCCTTTTGCAGATGCAACCGAATTGACCGAGAAGTCTATTGCCTGTTTGCGAAGGCTGCATCCCTTTTTCGGGGACTGCATCGCTACTATGCAACGTATGCAACGACTAGATTTAGAAAGCCGTAAGGGTAAAGCGCCCGGCGGATATAATTGCCCACTGGCCGAAACCGGTGCCCCTTTTATTTTTATGAATGCAGCAGGCACCCTCGATGATGTGACCACCATGGTACACGAAGGAGGGCATGCCGTTCATTCCTTTCTTACCCATCCTCTTGCGCTCAATGGGTTTAAAGAATACCCTACAGAGATTGCCGAAGTGGCCAGCATGTCGATGGAATTATTTACCATGGATTATTGGGATAGTTTTTTTAGTGATGCTGCCGAATGGCAACGGGCCAAAGAGCAACAGCTCGAACGTGTCATTACCATTTTTCCTTGGATCGCTACCATCGATAAATTTCAACACTGGATCTACACGCATCCACAGCATTGTATAGAAGAGCGCAACCAGGTTTGGTTATCTATTTTAAATGAGTACAGCTCTTCGGTTATCGACTTTGATGGGCTCGATACCTACCGCTTATACCAGTGGCAACGCCAGTTGCATCTTTTCGAAGTTCCTTTTTATTATATCGAGTATGGTATTGCGCAGTTAGGGGCCATTGGGCTTTGGCAGCTGTATCATCAAGATCCCCGTCAGGCGCTGGATAATTATATAAAGGCGCTGTCGTTAGGCGGTACCAAAACACTTCCTGAACTATTTGCTGCAGCGGGTCTACCTTTTGATTTCTCGGCTGCTAGAATTCGTTCGTTGATGCAATTTGTGAAAGCTTGTTGGAAACAGGCAGGACAGCCCTCAGCCCATTGATGAATGGCCTACTTTCTTTTGAAGAAAATTTCAAGATTAGCACACAAGGCGTGCCCCTATGTAATTAGTTATATTCAGCGGTACATCAATCGATGGTCTTTACGACCTCATCAAAGGCGACCCTGTTACGAGGGCCCCACACCCCTTGTGCAGTTCCCTTTCCTACGCCAACGATCATGTTGATCTCTGCACCACCAGGCAGATTCAATGCTTTTTTTACTCGAACGGCATCGAATCCTTCCATAGGGCAACTGTCAAAATCGGCTGCTGCGATCGAGAGCATAAAGTTCTCAGCTGCCAGCGCGCAAGATTTATGTACGGTAATGCGCTGGTCGGCCTTGCCACCAAAGCGCATAAAAGGTTTTTGTAGTCCGCCGAAAAAACTGATCGCTCTTCTGACCAGCGTTATAACGCCTAACCAGTCACTGGCGTAGGCGAGCGGCATTAATTTTTTATAGTAGTCGAGCCCTCTTTTTTGCAGTTTGGTAGGCTCACCGGGAATGCCCTCTTTAATACGATCGTAATTCCAGCGAGCTCTTTTTTTCCAGAGGTCCTGTCTGGTTACAAATACCACCATCTGTTGTGCGGTGGTGGCTGCTCCTTGGCCCAGGCAATAGGCAGCCATCTTCTTTTTTTCTTCGGCCGATCGTATCCAATAAAACTCCCAGCATTGCATGTTGCTACTATTGGGCGCTAGTATGGCATGTTGCAGTGCCGTCTCGATGATCCCATCGGGTACTGGTATATCCTGGTCGAATCGTCTGTTAGATCTTCTTCTGTTAATGATCGTATCAAAAAGGTCTTGTTTATTCTCCATAATGTTTTTGATGGGGGATGCAAAGGTCACGAAACATCCTGTTTATTCCTATTATTTATGCTACAACAAAAAAAAGGCTGCCCTGTTCGGACAGCCTTTTCAATTTCAGTTAAATGATATTAGTAGCCGGGGTTTTGCGTATAGTTCGCATTTTGCTGAATCTCGGCCAGTGAAATGGGCCATAAGAAGCGATTGTCAGCATAAGGGATAGCGGCTACACCACGGGGAATACCAGGAGCAGGCACACCAGTACATACAAAGAGTGAAGCAGGTACAGCTGTAGTAGTTACTACTTTAGAAGGGATACCACCACCAGCTACAGGAGAATGTACGGGATCTGGAGAAAGGCGATGAATATCTTGCCAACGCTTTCCTTCTCCTAAGAACTCAATTCTTCTCTCGAATAAGATCGCTGCGATCAGCGCATCTTTATTGGCGAAGCTGGCAACCGTAAACTGATCGGCAGTTGTCAATACCGAACGGTTGCGAACGGCATTGAGTAAGTCAACGGCACGAGCAGAAACACCCGTAGCACGACGAGCTTCGGCTTCAGCAAGTGTTAATAATACCTCGGCATAGCGAATAATTGGAGCACCATCAGAGAGGTTAGCAATATCGCGATACTTAAAGGTAAACTTAGCAGTGGGGTAATCACGCACCATGGTAGCACCACGACGCAGGTCGGTGCAAAGCCAACGAGGATCGCTCCAGATTATGGGGCTAATGCGGACCAGACCACGACCATTCAGATTAGGATCACCGAGCATTGTAGCTAAACCACCATTAACGCTCGCATTATCGGTAGCATCGTTTCTGATAGAGAAGATGCTCTCCGTAGAAGTATTATTAGCAAAAGGTCCGTCGGGAGTTGCAGTCAGGGTCCAGCTTCCGATAGGGCTTACAAAGGGGGCTGCAGAGGGAACTAGTTTGTTACCTTCTGTTGTAA
>JBJTFT010000222.1:0-4084 GCA_046093525.1 Sphingomonadales bacterium
GCTATCCCGAAAAGTACGCCCACCAAAAGGCCTCCAAGCATTTACCGACGGAAGCCGACCTGAACATCAACACAAAACTGGCCGGCAACGAATTATTGTGGCAAATGCTCGAAGATAAAGCCTTGCTTAAACAGGTCGAGCAATTGAAACCCCAGCCCGGCCTTGCACAAGAGCTTATCAAGTCGATTTATTTACAGTTGATCGAAACAGAGGAATACCGCAGCTATATTGCCACCCCCTCTCGCGACAAGAAAGCCGAACGTAAAATGGTCGAATTCATCGTCAATGACATGATGTTGGCCAATTCTTCTTTTGTTTCCTATATCGAAGAGCACTTTGCCGACTGGGATGATGACGGAGAAGGAGTCATTCAATTATTAGCGGCCTACCTGCACAAGCCCGGACAATTGAATTTCGAGCAATTGATCGATCGCGACAAAGAACAGTTTGGTCTGGAATTGTTACGAACCGTGCTGGAAAAACAAGAGCAGCTTCAATCTTACATCATACCCAAATTAAAGAACTGGGACCCGGAGCGGATTGCCCAACTCGACATGATCATGATGAAGATGGGAGTAGCCGAGTTCCTCTTCTTCGAGACGATCCCACCCAAGGTCACCATCAATGAATATATTGATCTGGCCAAAGAATACAGCACCGCACAGAGCGGACAATTTGTGAACGGGATTTTAGATGGCATTCATAAGGACCTGGTTGCTGCCGGCCAGCTTCGCAAGGTAGATTTTCGTAAGCCCTGAGGTTTAACGCCGAACGATTAATTTTGCAACGGTACAGCACCTTACTATAATTGCACGACCATGAAAAAAATACTTTTGACCGCCTGTGTAACCTTACTGATCGCAGCCGCTTGCAAACAAACTCCCCATGTGACGGCGGCTGATGGTACGACCTTACCGCTCGATCCGGCCAACCTGCCGCTAAAGCAAGCCCCTGCCGATACCATGGTATACGATACGACCACCTTTACCACCATAGAATGGATCGATCCTATCGAAAAAGAATTGGGCAAACTGGTGCCCGGCAAGGAGGTAGAAATTACCTGGAAGTTTCGCAATAGCGGAGATCGCCCGCTGATCATCGAGCATGTGGGGGCCACCTGTGGATGTACCGTACCAGAGAAGCCCGAGCAGCCCTTTGCCCCCGGTCAAACCGGAACCATTCGCGTAAAATACAACGGAAGCGGCGACGGATTTATCTTAAAGCAAGTGTTCGTGACCTCGAATACCAAGCCCACTCGCGAACAGACCCTCGTTTTTAAAGCAGAAGTAACCAATAAAAAATAAAACTCCCTTTATGTATTCTTTCTATTTGCTACAAGCGCCCGCTCAACCCGGTTTCGGAGGATTTCAATTCATCTTTCTGGGTCTGATGATTTTGGTTTTTTGGCTTTTCTTCATTCGCCCGCAGGCCCAACGAGCCAAGAGTCAAAAAACATTTATCGACAACCTGAACAAGGGAGATAAGATCGTCACCATTGCCGGCATCCATGCGACCATCAACAAGGTGAACGAAGACGGCACTACCCTTTCGGTAGAGACCAGCCCCGGCAGTTATTTAAAGATCGAGAAGTCGGCCATCAGTATGGATTGGACCACGGCGCTCAATAAGCCGGCCGCTACCGAGAAAAAATAAGCATGCTTCGTATAGGCCTTACCGGCGGAATTGGCAGTGGCAAGACCACGGTGGCCCGTGTCTTCGAAACATTGGGTATACCGGTGTACTATGCCGATGATGCCGCTAAACGGTTGATGAACCAAGACCCCGCTATTCGAACTGCCCTTATAGAGATGTTCGGAGAAGCCTGCTACCTAGAAAGCGGCGCACTCAACAGAGCCCATGTGGCCTCCGTGGTCTTTGAGAACCCTGAGAAACGTGAGCAGCTCAATCAACTTATTCACCCGGCCACTATCGCCGATGCCAACCAATGGCTGGACAAGCAGCAAGCGGTCTATGCGCTGCGCGAAGCGGCGCTCCTGTTCGAAAGCGGTGCGGCAGAAGGACTGGACTATGTGATCGGTGTCTCTGCTCCCCTTGCGGTACGTATACAGCGAGTCATCAAAAGGGACCACCTGAGCGAAGACGAGGTCAAAAAAAGAATGGCCACGCAACTACAAGAAGTCATCAAACTAAAACTTTGTGATTTTGTGATCGTCAACGACGAGCATGTTGGGCTGCTTCCGCAGGTGCTTGCCTTGCACGAAAAACTCATAACGCTCGCAGGGCAGCCAACGCTTCACTGATCCTTCTCCACCCCTCTTTAATATTCTCACGGCTATTGGCAAACGAGAACCGAACACAACGAGGCTCTCCGAAAGCATCTCCCATCACAGAAGATACATTCGCTTTATTGAGCAGGTACATGCTAAGGTCGGCAGCGTTATGGATGGTGGTTTCTCCGTCGGTCTTACCGAAATAAGCGCTCATGTCGGGAAATACATAGAAAGCCCCTGCGGGGGATGGACACACGAGTCCGGGAATGGATCGCATCAATTCCAATACCAATTCTTTTCGTTTCGCAAATTCTGCTACCATCTCTTGTGTTGGTCGCAGATCGGCGGTCAATGCGGCCACCGCTGCTTTTTGCGTAATGGAGTTGGCCCCGCTGGTAAATTGTCCTTGTACTTTTTCGCAAGCCTTGGCAATAGCCACAGGCGCCGCCAGATAGCCCAGCCTCCACCCAGTCATGGCAAATCCTTTACTGAGCCCATTGATGATAAGCACCCGGTCTTGTATCGAGGCAAAGGAGGCGATACTGAAATGTGAACCGCTGAAGTTGATGTACTCGTAGATCTCATCCGAGAGAATATATACCTGCGGATGTTTTTCAAAGACGGCTACCAAAGCTTTCAACTCCTCATGTGTATATACGGCCCCACTGGGATTGCAGGGAGAAGAGAACATAAAAAGCTTGGTCGAAGGACTTATGGCTTCCTCGAGTTGGCGAGGAGAGATCTTAAACCCGTTTTCGGTAGTGGTACGTACCGCTTTTACGTGGCCTCTTGCAATTTTGACCAGCTCGCTGTACGTAACCCAAAAGGGCGTAGAAATGATGACCTCATCCCCTTCGTCTACCAAAGAGAGTATAGCGTTAGCCAAACTTTGCTTGGCACCCGTAGAGACCACGATCTGCTCGGGCCTATAATCGAGTTGATTATCTCTTTTTAGTTTATGACAAACGGCTTGGCGCAAATCGGGTAAACCGGCTACGGGTGTATAGTGCGTCCAATTTTCGCGAATGGCGGTAATGGCAGCCTCTTTAATATGAGCGGGTGTATCAAAATCGGGCTCGCCCAAACTCATGTCGATTACATCGATACCGCGCGCGCTCAATTCTCTGCCCAATTGGGCCATACGGAGTGTCTCGGGCTCATTGAAGCGATCTAAAAAACGAGATAAGGCCATAACAAGGCAGGCTTTTATTCGAGGCAAGTTACAACAAACTACGGTCAGCCACGATCTCCTTTACTCCATCCTATAGAGCTTGTTGGTACAGCAGGCGACCCAGCGACCGTAAGAAAGGATAACCGACCGTTTCATAGTCGTACCGGTCGTCATTGAATACCTGATCGCTATTGCAATAGATGACCGCACTCACTAGAAATTTTCGCTTCGTGCGAAGCTCTTCGAAGCAAGCGGCATCGATGAGAAATCCATATGCGTTCCCTACTTTATTATAGATACGAAGCAAAGGATCGGGTTTCTCCGCAGACGAACCATAATAAAGGAACTTGACATAGTTATCCCCTATCTCCGCAGGATCATAAAAAGGGTAATCGCTCTTCGAAGGAACCCGACTCATGTAATCCCGTAAGAAAAGCAGGTCTTCTTCGTGCAAATTGAACCGTCGGTTCGAGGGCACCGATGCCGGAAACATGATCTGTCTGATCATATGATGCAGATCGGGCAAGGGCAAGCGGTTTTTGAAAGAGAAATCAAAGGGTTCGTTGACAAGCTTTCCGCTGCTCAGATAGCCCCTTCCCATTTTGATGGTTTTGGCCGGGGGTTGATGTTTTGCAAATACGCCCCCCTGTTGGTATAACAGCTGGCCCGCTGTATCAAAAAA
>JBJTFT010000223.1:0-4513 GCA_046093525.1 Sphingomonadales bacterium
TTATTTGCGATCGAGGGGTACAGCCACCGCGAGATCGCACAATTGTTGGACATAGAGGAGAGCACCAGCCGCAGCCAGTTTACACGGGCTAAAGCGATGCTCGAAGAGATGTTGATCCAGAAAAAGATTTTGCAACCAAAACAGGAGTCCGGCTGGCTGGCCGCCGTGGCTCCCCATTAAACCAACCTTGCAAGTCAAGGGACAGTGAAAGAGATGGATGGGCAGTTTGATCATAATGACCTCGAGCATTTTTTAAAACAAAATGCCGACACACATCGTTTGTATCCCTCTGAGCGGGTGTGGAGTCGTATTCACTCGCGACTCCATGGTCGTCGCCGTATGTTCGCTTTACTCCTGCTACTCCCCTTACTAACGGGAATCGGGTGGTTTTTGACTTTACCTATCGGTGATCGAGGCGCCACGAAGGTTATTACATCGAATGCCGCAGCGCCTACCGATAGATCGCTCGCTGCTACCGATGCCCCTACAACAACAGACTTTACATCGACTGCAACATTTACCCCTGCACACACGGATCGGAATAAAAAAACAATAGAAGGGTCAGCAAAACGCATTTCTCAAGAACATTCGCTAAACGCCAAAGCCTCGTCAATTAAAAGCATCCTAGAGAAGTCGGATAATCCTACAGGTATCGAAGACCCGATAAACCAGTTCGCTTTATCCATCAACTCTTTTTCGGCAACCTCGACCGACTTCGACCCATCGCAAATTGCTGTAGAGGCAACCACCGACATAATGAATCCCGCTAAAAGGGCGGTATCAGGAACGACTCTGGCAACTCCACTGAAACAAGTCGAATCCGAAGAGCGCTTACCACTCGATATCGAAAGCGTGGTCAATAGCTATCAGCGAGAACTTCATCAACCCCGCTTTAGGTGGCAACTGCACTTTACACCTACGGTCAGTTACCGCTCTTTAAAAGAGGATGAGAAATTTATTGCGCAGGCTCGTATGAATACGACTTCTGCTGCTGCGACCATGGGTACTTCGACCGATCTGGCCAGCGTGATCCGACATCGCCCCGATGTTGGCATGCAACTGGGAGTACTCGGCACCTACCCTATCAGCAAAAAAATAGATTGGGTAACCGGCCTCCAGTTTAATGTAAGCAAGTATGATATTGCCGCTTATAACTACCCTTCGGAAGTGGCTACCATCGCACTGATGAACCCCTGGGGCGGCACCAGTACCGTAAGCACCCTCACCAGTTTTCGTAGCAGCGGATTTCGCTCTACGGCCAGCTGGCTTCGCAATTACTACTACTCCGTATCGCTCCCTATTGGTCTTCAATGGCGGGTACTGGGCAAAAAACAAACCCACTGGGGCATCAGCGCTACGGTTCAACCAACCTACATGGTGGGTAATCGTTCTTATGTGATCTCTGTCGATTACCAGAACTATGCCGAAGTGCCTTACCTGATCAACAAATGGAACCTCAATGTCGGGCTCGAGACCTATGCTCGTTTTCAGCTGGGTAAGACCGACTTTCAAGTAGGTCCGCAACTGCGCTACCAGGCCTTATCAAGCTTTAAGAAGGGTTATCCCGTACAGGAACACCTCTACGACTTTGGGATTAAATTGGGTGTTCGCCTTGGAAAATAGTATCCCCACAGCTCCCCTTCGTTTCTCCTAATTTTACAGCATGAAAAAATGGTTGACCGTCGGAGGATCGCTGCTCCTGCTACTGTTGGCATGTAAAAGCAGCAAAGACCCCTCGCAACACTTCATTTCGATTCCCTCGCTGGTTGAGGCGCAAGTGGCGCATGTCGATAGTTCACTTTATTCCATTACGCGTTACGACTACCGAGGTACCGATACCATCCCCTTCGATACGATCTATATTTCGCGCGAAGAATTCAGAAAAGAAGCAGCCGCTTTTTTATCACTGCCCGACCTCTCGCTGCCGAGGTATGCAAAACGATTTACCGAAGAAAGCCGCTATGATGAATTACTGGAAAGAGTCATCATTAGCTACCTACCCATCGATGCCAAAAACGAAGAGATGCAAAAAGAAGAACTACAGGTAAGCCCCAGTGTGGCCACGGGAGATAAGGTCACTACCCTACTGGCCAGCAAAGTGATCAACGACCGTAATGGCCTGCGACAAGAAGAATTAATTTGGCTGATCGATAAAAGCTTTACGATCGTACGCACCACGCAATTGCCCGGACAACCCGCCGAACTGATCACCACTAAAGTTAGCTGGAACGAGTAAGCGCCCTATGACACCTGCCGAGTTTCAACAGATAGCTTCGTCGCTTCCCCTGCAACCGGGTATTTATCAGTACTACGATGACAAAGGAGAGCTGTTGTACGTCGGTAAGGCCAAACAGATCAGAAAAAGGGTCAGCTCTTATTTTTCCAAGCAAGCGGACAATCAAAAGACCATCGAGTTGGTCAAACGCATTGCCAGCATCCGATTTACCATCGTGGATTCCGAGCAGGATGCCTTCTTACTAGAGAACTCGCTCATCAAAGAATACCAGCCCCGCTACAACATCAACTTAAAAGACGATAAGACCTACCCCTTTATCGTTATCAGAAAGGAAGCTTTTGCCCGAATTTTTTTGACCCGAAAAAAAAGTAAGGACGGCTCAACGTATCTGGGTCCGTACACGTCGGTACACCAGCTGAGAGAGTTGCTGGAATTCATCAGACAAACCATTCCGCTACGCACCTGTAGTCTAGACCTGAGCCCTGCCAAGATAGCGCGGGGCAAATACAAGGTTTGCCTGGAATATCATCTGGGCAATTGCAAGGGCCCCTGCGAAGGATTACAAACCGCCGATGCCTACGAAAGCGACCTGCAACAAGCGGCTCACCTTTTGAAAGGTGAATTGAGTCCGGTGATCCGCCATCTCGAAGAGCAGATGAAAGAGGCCGCCCGACAATTGGCGTATGAGCAAGCGGCGCTTTTGAAAAAAAGAATCGATTACCTACGGCAATATCGCTCACGATCGGTAATAGCCAATGCCCGCACGCCCGACCTTGATATTTTTTCGATCAGTCAAGATAAAAAAGCATTCGTCAACTATCTGATGTTGCGCAATGGGGCCGTTGTGCAAAGCCACACCCTAGAAGCGGAACTAAAGCTCAAAGAAAGCCCCGAAGAGATATTATCGTTTGCTGTGGCCAACATCAGGCATCGTTTCGAGAGCCAGGTCAATGAGATCGTGGTGCCGTTCATTATCGAATACCCCGATCCGACCGTAAAAATTACCGTGCCCCGCAGCGGAGATCGAAAAAAACTATTGGAACTATCCCAAAAAAATGCCGCTTATTTTATTGCCGAACAACGCAAACGCGAGCGACTCCAACTCGACAAAAAAGTAATCGAGCCCGAAAAACTCCTGCTCGAGCTGCAGCAAGATCTGCAACTCGCTTCGCTGCCGGTGCATATCGAGTGCTTCGATAACTCCAATTTTCAGGGCAGCTACCCCGTATCGGCCATGGTCTGCTTTAAAAATGCCGAGCCGAGCAAAAAGGACTACCGAAAATTCAATATAAAGACCGTACAAGGCATCAACGACTTCGCCTCTATGAAAGAGGCGGTCTATCGTCGCTATAAGCGGCAGCAAGAAGAACAAAAACCCCTCCCGCAACTTGTGATCATCGATGGAGGTAAGGGACAGCTAAGTGCCGCCATGGAAGCCATTACCGAACTCGGATTACAAGGGAGCATGACCCTGGTGGGACTGGCCAAAAGCCAAGAAGAGCTTTTTTTTACCGGCGATAGTGAGTCCCTCCGGCTTCCTTATCAAAGCAATAGCCTGCTGCTGATCAGAAGAATTCGCGACGAAGTGCATCGGTTCGGTGTTAATTTTCACCGTAAACAACGCAGTAAGGGCACCTTTAAAAACCAACTGCAAGAAGTACCCGGTATTGGCGCACAAGCTGCCACAGCGCTACTCCAACATTTTCGCTCGGTCAACAACCTACTAAAAGCAACCCCCGAAGAACTGGCCGAAGTGGTAGGAAAAACCAAGGCCGCTAAGATCAGACAGTACTTTACTACTACTGGGCTATAATAAAAAGCAGGGCCTTACACACCCGTCAATTGCATACTAGAACAATTACAAACTAAGCCATCTAGCCACTTCCTGATGCCCTTACTAAAAACGAGCAGGCATAAAAAAACCGGCACCTTTCAGGACCGGTCTTTTTTAAAGCATCGTAGTCAGAGATCAATAAGACCAAAGATCTTGTTCGAAATTGAAGATCTTCTCTTTGATGTTCTCTCCTTCCAGCAAGCGCAGGATAGGATCATCAATCACGTTCCGAATGAATTTATTGGAGGGGTTATCGATGGTCGACTTCACGATGTAGCTGCTGAACATGCGGCTCTCGAAGAGTTCTTCCCAGGTCATCCGGTTTTGTCCCATATTCTTGGGGTTGTACACTTCCGCTTTTGCGAGCATTTCCCGGAGGTCGGGGTAATACACCCAAAAGAGAGAAGACGTTCCGCGTTCGCGTTTGGTATTCGGAACATACT
>JBJTFT010000224.1:0-9723 GCA_046093525.1 Sphingomonadales bacterium
GGTTTGTTTTTTTGAACAAACCCTCTGTTATGAAAAAATACTTTTTATCAGCTGTCTTGCTTAGCACTGTTTTATTTTCTTGCACCGTCATTAGACAAGGAGAAGTGGGTGTAAAAAGAAGGCTCGGAAAGATCGACCCGATGTTTATCGAGCAAGGCCCAAAAGGGTACAACTTTTTTACGACCACCATTTTAAAAGTGCCTACCCGAACAATGAACATCGAGGTCAAACCCGACCTTCCCTCAAAAGAAGGATTGACCATTCGCTCAGAGATCTCCATTCTGTATCGGATTAAACCCGAGGCAGCTCCCAAGATCGTACAAGGCATCGGGCTTAATTATGAATCGGAAGTGATCTTACCGGTATTTCGCTCTGCGGCAGCAGATATCACTGCCAAATTCCTGGCTAAAGACATGCACAGCGGAGAGCGCACACAAATCGAAGGTGCCATCCGCAGGCAAATGACAGAGATTCTGGAAGCAAAAGGTTTCGTAATAGAAAACGTATTACTTAAAAGCATTATGCTTCCTGCCGGACTCTCCAGAACCATAGAAGAAAAATTACAAGCAGAACAAGAGGCGCAACGGATGGAGTTCGTAAAAGAAAGAGAGAAAAGAGATGCTGAGCGCAGGATAATTGAAGCCGAAGGGAAAAAAGAAATTGCCCGCATTCAAGCGGAAGGCGAAAAGAATGCAGCCATTATTCAGGCCGAGGCCAGAAAGCGTATGTTCGAAATTGAAGCCGAAGGAAGAGCCAATGCCATGGCTATTGAAGCAGTAGCCACACGCCGCGCCAATGATACGATCAACAGAACATTGTCGCCCTCCATTTTAAAGTTGCGGCAGATCGAGGCTTTTCGTGCCTTATCGAATAGCAATAACAGCAAGCTGGTCGTAACCGATGGAAAAACCCCGTTTCTATCACTCCCAGACAACTTTTAACTCTCCTAGATAGTTGATTTATAGCACTCTACGAAACCCTCTTTCCACTCATGTAAAATTTTTGTCACGACCACCAAAAAGGCGGCGGCGGCTGTAATTTTACACTCTACAAAAACAAAACTCCAATTATGAAATCTCTTTTTTCCAAAATCAGTTTGCTGACCCTGGTGATCGCACTCACCGCTTTTAACGGATTCTCTCAAACGGTAGACGATGTGATCGCCAAGCACGTGGCTGCTACGGGTGGAGAAGAAAAGTGGAAGCAGATCAATAGCATGAAAATAGAAGGGTATATCGAAGTACAAGGTATTCAGATTCCCTTTACGCAGCAAGCGGTACACAATACCGGTTGGCGCATTGATGCCGAGTTTCAAGGCATGCAAATTATTCAGATCGTAACTCCTACCAAGAGCTGGTCGCAAAATCCATTTGGTGGCAAGACCGAACTCGAGCCTGCCAGCGAAGATGAGCACAAGCAACAAGTAGATGAGCTGGATATTCAAAACGAATTTGTGGATTGGAAGGCCAAGGGCTCTTCTGTAGAATTACTTGGCAAAGACGAAGAAGACGGCAATGAATATTTTAAAGTTCGTCTGACCACCAAGCATCAAAATCAAACTGTTTATTACATTGATGTAAAAACTTACTTGATTTACAAGTCAGTAACTACCTCTAAGATGCAAGGACAAGAGATGGAAGTTACCACCAAGCTGCTCGACTATAAAGAGCTTCCCATTGGTGTAAAGGTTCCACATAAGACCGATCAAATGGGTCAGGTACTGGTATTTGAGAAGATCGACGTTAATGCTACGATCGATACCAAGCTTTTCGCCGGTAAGTAATTTTTGCTCACCTTAATTTTTCTATTATGCTGAAGCCTTTTTTTCGGCCTGTTCTTACTATGGCGACTCTGTTATGCATGGCCACGTTTGGTCAAGCACAACAAAACAAAGTAGAGCTCAACTCCTCTTATTTTCAATCGATGGGTGCCCGCAACCTGGGACCCTCCTCTATGAGCGGACGCATCACCTCGATTGCAGGAACCACTGTTGAAAATCAAATCAACTTATACGTGGGTACAGCCGGAGGGGGTATTTGGAAAAGCCTTAATGGCGGCATCACTTTTACACCGGTATTCGATAAATATTGTCAATCCATTGGTGCACTCGCCATTGACCCCGCCTCTGCTAAAACTATTTATGCCGCCACCGGAGAAAGCAATATGCGTAACTCCGTCTCCATAGGAGATGGCCTGTATAAGACCACCGATGCCGGTGCCAACTGGCAAAAGATCGGACTAGACAGCACCGAACACATCAGTAAGATCTGGATTGATCCAAAAAATACAAAGCGACTGTTGGTGGCAGCACCCGGACCCCTGTGGTCTTCTAGCACTCATCGCGGACTTTACGCCACCAATGACGCCGGAAAAACCTGGGAGAAGATTCTTTATGTAGACGAAAACACCGGTTGTGCCGATCTGGCGGTGAGTCCTCGCGATCCCAATATTATGCTCGCCAGTTTTTGGCAATTTAGAAGACAACCTTTCTCTTTTTACTCGGGCGGTAAGGGCAGTGGCCTGTTTCGCTCCACCGACGGTGGAAAGAATTGGTCTAAAGTCACGACGGGGCTACCCGAAGGTGAAATGGGAAGGATCGTGATCAGCATCAATCCTTCTAAGCCACAAGAGATACTCGCCATTGTAGAAGCGGCCGTGCCCGGCTTGTATATTTCACAAGACGAATGCATCAGCTGGAAAAAAATGGCCTCTACCGATAACATTACGGCAAGACCTTTTTATTTCAGCACCCTCGAGTTCGATCCCAAAGATCCCAAACGAGTCTATCGCCCGGCATTCGATTTTCAGTACTCTACCGATGGTGGCTACTCATGGTCCGGACAGTTGTTCTCGGATGTGGTTCCTCATGCCGATCACCATGCGCTATGGATCAATCCAGAAAACACCAATACGCTTTACCTGGGAACAGACGGTGGGGTCTATGTAAGTAACAACAAGGGCCTCTCTTGGACATTTTTAAACAACCTGCCTGTTGGACAGTTTTATCATGTGAGTGTGAGTAACGATAAACCCTTTAACGTTTATGGTGGCTTGCAAGACAATGGCTCTTGGATGGCACCAAGTTCCTCTCCCGGTGGCGTGTCGAGCACCGACTGGCAATTTTTAAATGGAGGGGATGGTTTTTGGGTACAACCCTCTCCTGTCAACTCCACTATTGTGTATGCCGAATCGCAGGGAGGAGAGATCAATCGGATCAATCTTAAGACCGGGCTTTCGTATGGCATAAAACCACAACGCAATCTCGGCGAAGAACTACATCGCTGGAATTGGAATACCCCCATTGTAACGGCCATGAGCACTAAAAGACCGGGCAGCTATAATTTGTATACGGCCAACCAGTTTTTGTATCGCTCTACCGACGAAGGCACCAATTGGACAAAGATCTCTCCCGATCTTACCACCAACGACAAAGCCAAACAAAAAACGGAGAAAAGCGGTGGTGTAACCGGAGATAATACCAGTGCCGAAAATCATTGCACCATCTTTACCTTGGCGCAAGACCCACGCAACGAGGATATCATTTGGGTGGGCACGGATGATGGCTATTTGCAATACACCAACAATGGCGGTAAATCGTGGACCAATTTGTCTGAGAGAATATGGACCACCGGCGTTCCCAAAAATGCCTGGATCTCTTGTATCGAAGTGTCTGCCTCCAATGCCAATCAGGTTTTTGTAACACTCGAAAATCACATGTATGGAGACCATAAACCATACCTGGTCGTTACCAATGATGCCGGAAAAACCTTTAAACGGCTGCAATCGGCCGAATGGACGGGATTTGCGCACGTCGTTCGTCAAGATCCTCAAAATCCTGAGCTGCTCTTTTTGGGTACCGAAATGGGACTCTTTATTTCGTTAGACGCAGGAGCCAACTGGATGCGTAGTAAATATCAAAATCTGCCTTGGTATGCCCTGGTGCGCGATCTAAAAATCTCCAATAGTGGCGACCTGGCTATAGGTACACATGGAAGAGGCATCTACGTGCTCGATAACCTCTCTTCGCTACGAGCACTGGCCAAATCGGATCTGTCTCAAGAGGTAATTTTTTATCCTGTTAAACCCTTTGTCTACGACGTTTCTCCGCAAACGCCTTCGGGCTATGGAAATTTAGAGGGATGGACTGCCGGCAGCAAAGCCAACCTGCCTGCCTTCGAATACTATCTAAAGGAACGTTCTTCGCAAGCCGTAAAAATTATCATTTACGACAGTAAGGGAAATAAGATCAAGGATCTGAACGGAGGTACCGCCAAAGGACTCAACAAAGTGTACTGGACACTTGACCAAAATCCTTGTAAAGTGGCTACCGGTGGCTTTACTGCTGGCTCTGCCGTGCTGTTCGCCTCTGTGATCGGACCACGTGCCCCTATTGGAAGCTATAAGGCTGTTATTACGATGGGAGATAAAAAGTTCGAGCAACCCTTTCAGTTACTGGAAAATACGGCCAAAGGATTTACAAAAGCAAAACTCGATTTACTGTTTGCGCAAACGATGCGATTATTCAACGTACAAGAGCAGTTATATTATCTGGTAGACTCCCTCAATAAGCGCATGGCCACTCTCAAGAAGATCGATGCGCGTAGCCCTGAGCAAGAAAAAACGTACCAACAACTCGACAGCCTTCGCAAGGAGATCATCGAAACCAACCGTAAAACGGTCTTCTTTGATGAGTTCAAATACCGCCGCCGCTTGTCGGATGTATACATTGCGCTTTGCACCTCACTGGAGCCTTTCTCTCCCTCCAAGACCGGAGCCATCGAAGTATTGGAGCAAGAGTTTGTCCAGCTCAAAAAAGAGTTCGCCAGGCTACAATAAACGCTTGCCACTTTTATAAAACTGATTTACTAACTTTACTCTATGAAGTTCGGTAAATCAGTTTTTTTTATAGGCGCGGTAGCCATGCTCAGCGTCTCCTTTTCTTCTTGTACAAAAAAAGCAGAGGGGCGACCCGACTTTGAATTGATACAAGAGGAGATTCTCACACCTACCTGTGCGGTGGCAGGCTGCCATGCCAGTACGGCCGATGCAACGTACAATCAACATAAACTGATTCTTACAGAGGGGCAAGCCTGGGATGAGCTTATTGACCAAGCACCCCAAAATGCCAATGCCGCCCTGCGCGGATTAAAGCTGGTAAAACCCGGAGCCTCTGATTTAAGCCTACTCTACCATAAGGTCACTTGCGAGACCGGCCATCATAGCAACTTAGGCAATTTAGGAGCCCAGATGCCCTTGGGTGGTCAGGTACTCAGCAAAGGGCAGGTAGCGTTTATAAAGCAATGGATCGATAAAGGCGCCAGTAGAACCGCTGCTGATGTAGACGATGCACTATTAAAAGACAATTCACCTTGTTTGGCCGAGGTACAACCCTTAACGCCCCCTGCTGCCGGAACGGGCTTTCAAATGACCATTAGCCCCTTTGATATTCCCAAGAACTTTGAGCGCGAAGTGTTCGTTCGCAAGAACAGTCCCAATACCGACACGGTATTTGTAAACCGACTGCAAATGCGAGGCGGTAATAACAGTCATCACTTTGTGGTATATGGCTTTAGAAATCTAACGCTTTTACCTGCCCCCAATGTACTGCGCGATCTGCGCGATCCTGTAACCGGTGTCATGAACTCCTCTACCCTGCTTGAGATGCAAAATCACGTATTTATGGGAGGGGGTACCGATGTCAATACCGATATTACCCTGCCCACGGGAGTAGCCATTAAGATGGCCCCTGGTACACCGGTCGATCTGAATGCGCATTACTTTAACCGCACCAATTTTACATTAACCGGGCAGAACTACATTAACTTTTATACGGTTCCGCGCGGAGCCGTGCAGTTTGAAGCCAAAACGCTTGACCTGAATAATTTTGATATCTCCATACCCGCTAACACGCGTAGAACCTTTACTAAAAACTTTACATTCAACTCACTCACCCGGGTTGTTATGCTCACCTCTCACTTTCATAAGCTGGGAGAAAAGTTCGTCATCAAGATCTTTGGAGGACCCCGTAACGGAGAAATCGTGTATACCAATACCAGCTGGGAACACCCACTGGTACTTTCTTATACTACCCCAATTATACTACAACCCGGAGAGGGACTCACCTCGGAGGTTACCTATTTTAACAACACCTCGCAGCCAGTCTCATTTGGCTTGACCAGCCAAGATGAGATGAACATCATCTTCGGATACTATTATTGAATATAGAAGTGCCGCAATTTTTTTGATCGAGATTCGTTATATCGAAAATATCCTGGTTGAAAAAATTACTCCTCTCGCTGTCGATCGCACTGGTTGGTCTCTGCCCTACCAAAGGCTTTGCCCAACCCAAGGCAAACTGGCTCAATAAACTGGAGATCGGGCTGAGCGTGGGGCCCCAGTTCTTTCTGGGCGACTTGGGGGGCGGATTGGGTCCCGGCAGCAAGCTGCTCAAGGACATCGACTGGCAAGAGACTAGGCCCAGTATGGGTTTATACCTCAACATCCATCCCTTGGACTGGTTCAGCCTGAGAGCGGGAGCACAAGTTGGCGTTGTCTCTGCAAGTGATGTGCATTCACCGGGCATCTCCTCTAACGATATTTTCCGGCTGAATCGCAATTTGCACTTTCGTTCCGGTACGCAAGAGCTCTACCTGGCAACGGCGTTGTACCCTTTACAATTGATCCCCACCCAGGCAGGATCTCTGCGCGATAACATACAACCCTACGTGGTGGCAGGTGGTGGTCTATTTCATTTTAATCCCAAAGCACAAGACATTGACGGAAGTTGGGTAGCCTTACATCCTTTGCGACTCGAGGGGCAGGGCTTTGCCGAATATCCCCAAAGTCGGACTTATCAACTTACGCAGTTCTATCTTAACGGAGGAGTGGGAATCAAATATTATATCAATGCTTCTCTTTATATCGGTACCGAGATACTATACCGAAAATTATTTACGGATCAGGTAGATAACGTGAGCGCTTCCTTCTATATAGATCCCGCTACTTTCGATACCTACCTCTCGTCTGCAGATGCGGTCAGGGCCAAGCGACTTTATTATCAAGGAAAATTCGATCTGGGAGGATTGGCCCCCTACCAGACCACGCTTCCCCGGGGTAATCCTCAGCAGCCGGATGCTTTTTTTAGCCAGACCATTCATATAGGCAAGCGGCTTTTCAATCAACACCATCGTCGATTGAATTGCCCGATCAGCTACTAAAGACGACCCTTCGTACAATTTACTCCAGACGATTACTAACACCAGGACCTCGGGCAAAAAGAGACGCTTATCTTTGAGACATGCAAATTGCCTTCGACGCCAAACGTGCCTTTCACAATGGTACCGGACTAGGGCATTATAGTCGCACACTGATTAGATCGTTGGCGACACGGTATCCACAACACCAGTATTGGCTCTTGAATCCAAAGCCTGGCAGGCACTTTGCCTGTAACGAAGCCGCACTTCACGAAGTACGACCCAACCGCTCATTGCATCAATTGATGAGTAGTGCTTGGCGTAGCAGGTGGTGCAAACAATGGCTTACGCAACAAAAAATAGACCTGTATCATGGATTAAGTCATGAATTGCCGGTCGGGATCGAACGCACAGGCATCGCCACCGTGGTCACCATACACGATCTGATCCCGGAACGCTACCCGGGCCAATACACATGGCTCGACCGTCAGATCTATCACTATAAATTTTTATCTGCTTGCCAAAGAGCCGATCGTATCATTGCCATTAGTGAGCAAACCAAGGCCGACATTATACAATTTTACTCCATAGACGAAAAAAAAATCAGGGTCTGTTATCAAAGTTGTGATCCCCGGTTCTATACAACGGTCTCTACAGAAGAAAAAGATCGTATCCGAAAAAAATATCAACTACCCGAGCGCTATTTTTTATCTGTGGGCTCTGTGATCGAAAGAAAAAATCTCTTGCAGAGCTGTAAAGCTCTCAAGCTATTACAACCAAAACTCGATATTCCCTTACTCGTTATCGGAGGGGGAGGCGCGTACAAAAGAAAAGTTCAGCGGTACGTTCGGGAGCAAGGACTAGTAAAGCAAATACGCTTTTTATCGGATGACCCTGCCCTAAAAAATGATCCCGACTTTAGTAGCGCCCGCGATTTTCCGGCCCTTTACCAGCAGGCTACCGCCTTACTATATCCCTCTTTTTTCGAGGGATTTGGCATTCCAGTGCTAGAGGGACTTTGCAGCAACGTGGCGGTTATTACTTCCGATCGGTCTTGTCTTCCGGAAGCCGGCGGACCGGGTGCCTTTTATGTTGATCCCGACAGCGCCGAATCTATCGCCACAGCACTCTATACCACAGCGACCGAAATGACATTGGTGCAAGAAAAAATTGCGACGGGTTGGAAATATGCACAGCGGTTCACCGCCTCGCTAACGACAGAGGCAGTCATGAACGTCTACCGCGAATTGATCCCCCTGGCGGATTAGACCAAGGCCGCCTCTAGCACCTGCGACATATTCTTTACGTAATGAAACTTTACCCCTTTAATAAAGGCAGGTTCGATCTCTTCTACGTCCTTTTCGTTTTGCGCACAAAGAATGATCTCCTTGAGTCCGGCTCGTTTGGCGGCTAGTACCTTTTCTTTGATACCTCCCACGGGTAAGACCTGACCTCGGAGCGTTATCTCACCGGTCATGGCTAAAAAGGGCTTTACTCGCTTGCCGGTCAACGCAGAGGCCATAGCGGTCATCATGGTAATACCCGCGCTGGGACCATCCTTTGGAACAGCCCCCTCAGGAACATGTACGTGCACATTCGATTTCTCGAACAAGGCAGCGTCGATCTTATATTTTTTGGAATGGCTCTGCAAATAGGTAAGTGCGGTAGTGGCACTTTCTTTCATTACGTTGCCCAAGTTGCCGGTTAAGGTCAACACCCCTTTTCCTTCGCTAACCGTAGCTTCAATAAATAAAATATCGCCGCCAACATAGGTCCAAGCCAACCCTACGGCTACCCCCGGTTGCTGCACGGTCTTGTAGAGGTCATTGCTGTAGCGGGGTTTACCAAGCACTTTTTCGATCAATGCCGGACCTACCGTAGGCTTGATCTTTTCTTTCATCACGAGCTCCTTTGCCTCAAAACGCATCAGCGAAGCAAGCTGTCGATCGAGCTCTCTGACGCCACTCTCGCGCGTGTAGTCTTGGATGATCTTCTCGAGCATCTTATCGCTAATACGAAGCGAGCTGCTCTTTAAGCCATGCAGTTCCTTTTGCCGGGGAATCAAATGCCTTTTTGCGATCTCGATCTTCTCCTCTACCGCATACCCGCTCAAATCGATGATCTCGAGACGGTCTCGCAAGGCAGGTTGCACATTTTGAATATTGTTGGCCGTAGCGATAAAAAGCACTTTGCTGAGATCGTACTCCAACTCTAGATAATTATCGTAAAAAGAGTGATTTTGCTCCGGATCAAGCACCTCGAGCAAAGCAGATGAGGGATCGCCTCTAAAGTCTGCGCCTACTTTATCGATCTCATCCAGTATCATTACCGGGTTGGAGGCCTGTACTTTTCGCAACGACTGTAAGATCCGTCCGGGCATGGCCCCTACATAGGTCTTACGATGCCCTCTGACCTCACTCTCGTCGTGCAATCCTCCCAAACTCAAGCGAACATATTTGCGACCAATGGCATTCGCGATACTTTTTCCGAGCGAAGTCTTACCAATTCCGGGAGGGCCCACGAAACAAAG
>JBJTFT010000225.1:0-3397 GCA_046093525.1 Sphingomonadales bacterium
ATCAACACCCCCCTTTTTGGCTGGGGCGGCCGGGGCTACTGCTTTGACGGCCGGCGCAGCAGGCTTAGCTGGTGATGCGGCGGCTTTAACTACTGGCGTAGCGGGTTTGGCTGGCGAGGCCGTGGCCTTGTCCTTGGAAGCGGTAGCTGGTTTGGCTACCGGAGCAGGTGCTTTAGCGGCAGGTTTGGCAGCAGGCTTTGCCTGTGGTTTTGCGGATGGTTTAGCGACCGGCTTCGAAGCATTTTTAACGGCTGCCTTAGGAGCAGTATGTTTGGCAACAGGCTTAGCCGCAGGTTTGGCAGCGGGCTTTTTGGCCACTGGTTTGGTTATCGCTTTTTTAGCAGCAGGCTTCGCAGGCGCTTTGGCCGCTGCTTTTTTTACAGCCGGTTTAGCCGCACTTTTAGGCGCTGCTTTTTTGTTAGCGGGTTTAGCCGTTGCTTTTTTAGCAACAGGCTTGGCGGGCTTCTTAGGGGCTGCTTTTTTTACAGCCGGTTTCTTTTTTACAGCCGGTTTCTTTTTCACTGCCATGATTAGCCGTTTTTGGTTACAAGCACATTGATGATTTCGTCGTTGATGTCGATCGCTGTGGCTTGTGGCATCGAAGACAGAAACTCTAACCGGTCTGCTAGAATTTCGGCGCAAATATAAGTTTTAAAATTACCCAGCGCATCTGTTAAAGAAGAGGGGGCCATAACCTGAACAAGAATGCGGTCGGTCAATTCGAAGCCTGAATCTTTTCTGATCTTTTGGACTCTGTTGACAAACTCTCGGGCAATGCCTTCGGCCGCCAGCTCGGGGGTAACGGTAATGTCGAGCGCAACGGTCAATTTTCCTTTCGAGGCGACCGTCCAGCCCGGAATATCCTCACTAACGATCTCTGTATCGGAGAGTTGCAGTGTTACCGGACCGTCTTCGAGTACAAGAGAATATTCGCCTTCTTTTTCGAGACGCGCAATATCGGCCTGAGAAAAATTAGTTAGTGCAGCACTCACCGCCTTCATTTTAGCACCCAGCTTTTTGCCAAGGGCCACAAAATTGGGCTTGATCTTTTTGCTGATAAACGTATTGTCGGCTTGCAAATAAGAGAGCTCCTTTACATTGACCTCGGCTTTAATGAGCGCTTCGACCCCTTCTAGCTGTGTTTGCATCGACTTGTCGAGCACGGGGATCAGCACCTTTTGTAAAGGCTGCCGCACTTTGATATTTACTTTTTTTCGAAGCGATAATACCAACGAAGAAGCATCTTGTGCCAATTGCATACGCTCTTCGAGCGACGCATCTATACAACCCGTATCCGACACCGGATACAGCACATGGTGAATAGAGCGTTGCGTATGGCGACCGGTAATGGAATTAAGTTCCGTAAAGATGGCATCACTAAAGAAGGGAGAGATCGGCGCCATCAACCGCAGTACGGTCTCCATACACTCGTATAAGGTTTGATACGCCGCGATCTTATCTGGCGAATACTCGCCTTTCCAGAAGCGACGACGACAGAGTCTAACGTACCAGTTGCTGAGTTGCTCATCTACAAAATCCTCAATAAGTCGACCCGCTGCCGTAGGCTCATAGTCATTCATCAAATCGGTAACACGCGCCGTAAGCGAATGCAGACAAGAGAGTATCCAGCGATCGATCTCGGGACGGTCTTTAACAGCGATAGGTGCTTCTTGATAAGCAAAGCCATCCACATTGGCATAGAGTACAAAGAACTGATAGGTGTTGTATAGGGTACCAAAGAATTTACGCTGCACTTCGCGAATGCCTTCGCTATCAAAACGCAGATTATCCCAAGGAGAGGCATTCGTAATAAGATACCAGCGCGTGGCATCGGCTCCAAAGCTATCGATGGTAGCGAACGGATCGACCACATTGCCCAAGCGCTTGCTCATCTTGTTACCATTCTTGTCGAGCACCAATCCGTTACTGACCACAGTTTGATACGCCACCGAGTCGAACAGCAACCCGGCAATGGCATGCAACGTATAAAACCATCCACGGGTCTGGTCTACCCCTTCGGCAATAAAGCTGGCCGGAAATGAATGTTCATCGGCCCCGCTTTTTTTATCGAGTGCATGGTAGCGAAAAAAGTTTTCGGGACTCAGCGGACCGTACTTTCCAGAAGAAGTATCCGGAAGTCCCCACTGCGCATAGGGCATGGCGCCGGAATCGAACCACACATCGATCAGGTCGGGTACGCGACGCATGGGTTTACCCGAAGGGCTTACCAATATAATTTCATCTACATAGGGCTTATGCAGGTCGCTCACCAGCGTTTCGATGCAAGCCGAAAGATCGGCAGCCTCTTTCTTACAATCGCCCATCTCAAAACCGGCGGCCACACTTTTGGCGATCTCTTCTTTTAACTGCGCAATTGAACCAATGCAAATACTCTCCGTTCCGTCTTCGGTGCGCCAGATAGGAAGCGGCGTTCCCCAATAACGACTGCGGCTCAGATTCCAATCGACCATATTCTCGAGCCAATTACCAAAACGGCCTTCTCCGGTAGAAGCCGGTTTCCAATTGATGGTCTTATTGAGCGCCACCATGCGATCGCGCAAGGCCGTGGTGCGAATAAACCAGGCATCGAGCGGATAATAAAGGATCGGCTTATCGGTACGCCAGCAATGCGGATAGGAATGCTCGTACTTTTCTACTTTAAAGGCTCTATTCTCTTTTTTGAGTTTTACCGAGATGTCGATATTGACATCTACATAATTTGGATCGCTCTTGTAATCTTTTACATAGCGGCCGCTAAACTCGCCAACCCCTTCAATGAATTTTCCTTCGCGATCGACCAATGTTAATATGCCAATGCCATATTTTTTTCCCACCTTATAATCGTCGGCTCCAAAGGCCGGTGCCGTATGAACGATACCGGTACCATCTTCGGTCGTTACAAAAGAATCGGTAAGTACTCTAAACGGACGAGCACCGGGGGTACTACTTTCTATAACGGCAGCACTGTTTGCCTCAAAGGGCAATAACTGTTCGTAGCTGCACTCTTCGAGTTGAGCACCCAAAAAAGTGGTAATGACCTTCCAGGGCAGGATCTTTATTTTCTCTTGGCCCGCTTCGATGGGTTGGTTTTCTCCTTCGGGCTTAAAATATTTAGAAAGTAGCGCAGTGGCCAGCACTACGTTAACGGGTAAAAAGGTATACGGATTGATCGTACTAACGAGCGAATACTCTATTTGCGCTCCCACGGTAAGCCCCAGGTTAGAGGGCAGGGTCCAAGGGGTGGTGGTCCAGGCCAATAAATAAATATCGTTGGACAATGTCGAAGCCTCGGGTCGTTGGTTTTCTGCTGTCAACTGATCGAACAAAAACTGCGAACGATGGCTTTGTTGCAACTTGAACATGGCCACGCAGCTGGTATCTTTTACATCTTTATATG
>JBJTFT010000226.1:0-9937 GCA_046093525.1 Sphingomonadales bacterium
TCGGTAAAAAATATGGCATTTTAGGAATTCGTTAGTTAAGCTTATAAAATAAGGCATTAAAAATTTAATAAAAAAGGTACTTTGTTATGCATGGTACTATAAATTATTCTATATCTTTGTTCTGTTAATCGTAATTACAACTATGAATATAGACAATACGCAAAGCCAGATGCGCAAAGGAATACTGGAGTTTTGCATCCTTTCGGCCATCAAAAGAGGAGAAGCCTATCCCGGAGATATCGTCGACGAACTGCGTTCCGCCGGTTTACAGATTTTAGAAGGCACCCTCTACCCGCTACTGACACGACTTAAAAATGCGGAGATGCTATCGTACCGCTGGGTCGAAAGCCCATCGGGTCCGCCCCGCAAATATTTTTCGCTCACCGAAAAAGGGCAACACTTTTATAAAGAGCTCGAACAAACCTGGAAAGAACTATCCGAGGCCGTCAATAAAGCGACCTCCCCCAAACCCACCAACCTATAATCTACCCCACTTTAACTACCCAAAACAATAACAATAATCAGCACGCATATGAAAAAGATCATCACCATCAATTTAAGCGGCCGGATTCTTCCAATTGAAGAACCCGCCTTCGAACAATTGCAATCTTATGTGGCAACGCTTCGCACATTTTTTGCAGCCGAAGAGAGTCGCGAAGAGATCATCAACGACATGCAAGGCAGGATCGCTGAATTGATGTATGGGAAAATTAAAAACGGAAGCGTGTGCATCACCGAATCGGATGTACAAGAGTTGATCGCACTGATGGGTCGGCCCGAAGAGTTAGCCCAAGAGGGGGCTTCGGATACAACAATGAACGACGCCTCTGCCACCTCAACGGCAAGCGAAAAAGAAAACACCAGCTATACAGGTGGCTCGGCTGCTAGAAAACTGTACCGCGACCAGACCAATATGGTCATAGGAGGTGTAGGGGGCGGATTGGCTGCCTATTTGGGCATCGATCCGGCCATTGTGCGAGCCATACTGGTTATTCTGGCGTTCTCGAGTTTTGGCTTGGCCTTATTTGGGTATGTATTGATGTGGATATTCTTACCAGCTTCTTCTGTTGAGACGTTCAAAGGAAAACGTTTTTACAGAGACCCTGAGAATAAAGTACTCGGCGGTGTAGCCGGTGGTCTGGCTGCTTATTTTGATAAGCCTGTTAAGAATATCAGACTGCTTTTCTTATCTCCCTTACTGCTACAGATTCTTTTTTCAATTTTAGATCTAACGGATGATGATTTTACGATCGTCATATTCAACTTGAGTTTTGGCTCATTGGTTGGATTTTCTATTATAATGTATATCACCCTTTGGGTCATTTTACCTAAGGCAATTACGCCTTATCAGAAAATGGAAATGCGCGGAGAAAAGATCGATCTGGCCTCTATTCAAAAACAAGTAAAACAAGGGACCGATCAGCTCAAAGAAAAAGTAAGCAACTGGGGGAAAGAGGTAGAAACCGTAGCCAATGAACTACCGGGCAAGGCCGGAAAATTTGCCAGCGAGGTCAATCAGCGCGTACAAGAAAAGTTTAGTGGCAAGGAGCGCACGATAGCCGGACGAATTTTTAAGGCGATCGGATTGTTGATCAAAGTCTTCTTTGCTTTCTTTTTTGGTATACTGGCCTTTTCGTTATTGGTAGCGCTATTGGCTATTTGTTTTGCCGGAGCCGTAACCTGGCCCTATCAAAGTTTTTTATGGACCAATAATTCGCAGCAGTTAATGGCGTGGGCCGCATTGGTCTTGTTTGTGGTGGTCCCGCTGCTGGGGTTTATAATTTGGCTGATCAGAAGAATCGTGGGCTACAAGCAAAAAAGTGTCGTATTGCGGTATAGTTTTTTATCGCTTTGGACCCTGGGATGGATAATGATATTTCTTCTGTTCAGCAGTTTGGGAAAGGAGTTTTCGGTGCGAGAACAAGTGTCGACCTCGGTTCCGATCGCAGTAGCCGACCCTGCCTCGTTGCATCTTACCGTATCGCAGCCTACACTTTTTTACAGGCAGCGGGTTCCCTGGATCCATATTCAGGGCGAAGAAAAAGGATGGGATCTGACCACCGATACACTTAAACTTTCTGCTGTAATTATAGAAACTGTCGAAAGTCCAGACAGTAATTATCATATTGAGGTACTTAGAATTGCAAGCGGGCGAAACAGCCAACAGGCCCTTCAGCGAGTCGAGGCGCTCTCTTACCCCATCAATACCAAGGGCTATTTTGTAGCCGACGCTGTTGCGGCCGATACCAGCACCCTGGTAGATCTGCCCAGTCACTATGCTATTGCGGCTAAGGATAAATACCGTGTCCAGCAGGTTAAGATAGTAGTACAAGTACCGGTTGGAAAGACCATTTCGTTCGATGAGTCGATCAAAGAAAAGCTAACACAAGGAGAACTGCATATCGGCTATAACAAGCGGGGTCGGGTAAAGGAGTTCTCTTGGGAGGATGCCGACTTTCCCTATCAAAGTGGAGTGGTCTACGAGATGTTGCCGGGTGGCACGCTGCGTCCGGTAGGCGATGCTGCACCCCCCAATGCGCTATAGAACAAGCGCGGATTCGCGTACATTTGTGCTCTGAAAAAAAGCACATGTCGGTAAAGCGAACCCCGTTTTTTAACAAGCACATGGCCCTAGGGGCCAAGATGGCTCCCTTTGCGGGCTACGAAATGCCTATCTCTTATTCGGGCATCAACGATGAGCATGCTACCGTGCGCAAAAATGCAGGCGTCTTTGATGTGAGCCATATGGGAGAGTTTGTGCTCAAAGGCCCCGATGCACTAGATCTGATACAGCGAGTTACCAGCAACGATGCGGCCAAATTAGTGGCCGGAAAGGTGCAGTACAGCTGTTTGCCCAACGATAAGGGTGGTATTGTGGATGATCTGTTGGTCTATTGTCTCGAACAGAACAAGGCCTATATGTTGGTCGTAAATGCCTCTAACATAGATAAAGACTGGAATTGGATACAGCAACACAATGATAAGGGGGTTGAGATGCATAACATCTCCGACAAGACCTGTTTACTGGCCGTGCAAGGTCCGCTTGCTGCCCGTATGTTGCAGCCGCTCACCGATCTCGATCTTGTTAATCTGGCCTATTATACGTTTGTAAAAGGGACCTTTGCCGGTGTAGAGAATGTACTGATCAGCGCTACCGGTTATACAGGTGCGGGCGGGGTAGAAATTTATTTCGAAGACAAAGAAGATCATGCCGAAAAGATCTGGGATGCTATTTTTTCGCTTGGCGGTCCACAAGGGTTAAAGCCCATTGGTCTGGGTGCTCGCGATACCTTACGCCTCGAAATGGGATTTTGTCTGTACGGAAACGATATAGACGATACGACCTCTCCCCTGGAGGCCGGTTTGGGGTGGATCACCAAGTTTACCAAGGAGTTTAGCTCGTCGACCTTCTTTGCTCGTCAAAAAGCGGAGGGTCTTGCTAAAAAACTGGTTGGCTTTGAAATGATAGATAAAGGCATTCCACGCCATGGGTACGAGATAAAAGATGCAGCGGGTACCGTAATCGGCGTAGTGACATCGGGCACCCAGTCGCCAACACTCGGTAAGGCGATCGGCATGGGCTATGTACAAACAGAACACGCGCGTCTTGACCAGTCTATCTTTATTCAGGTGCGCGACAAGCAATTGAAGGCACAGATTGTAAAATTTCCTTTTGTATAGTCACTGCCATGCCCAAGATTCACCTTACTACATTTATTGCGGCCCCGTCGGAGGTGGTGTTTGACCTAAGCCGTCATATTACGGTGCATAAGGAGTCCATGGCCCCCTATAAACTCGAAGCCGTTGCTGGCACACGTTTCGGACTGATCGAAAAAGGCGATACAGTTACCTGGCGCTCGCATCAGCTTTTCAAAGAACGACTGCAGCGCATAAAATATACCGAGGTAAAGCGTGCCGATGTGATCACAGAGGTGCAAATGCAAGGCGACCTTACCAGCTTTCGGCATGAGCATCATTTTAAATCGATAGACAATGGAATGTTATTGATCGACCTGCTTGATTTTGAAATGCCTTATGGCCAGCTGGGGCGCTGGTTCAATTCACTGTACTTTACCGGCTATATAGAATCGCTCTTGCATCGGCGTAATGATACGCTCAAGCGATTTGCCGAAACGGATCGCTGGAAAAAAATTCTTATTAAATAGTTGCGAATAATTATTGCATGAAAACCCAACCTTCGCTTTTTACTTCCCTTTCTCCTGCTTTGCTTCATTTATACGATCTCTCTGATAGTGTGGTGGTGATCATCGACGTTTTCAGGGCCACTTCTACGATCGCTTCGGCGCTCTATAATGGCGCCCGCGCTGTTATTCCGGTCGATTCGGTCCCTAAAGCCATCGAGATGAGTAAGAATATAGATGGGGTTGCGGCCGGTGAGCGCGACGGTATGATCGCCGAGGGTTTACAGCACGGAAATTCTCCGTTGGAATATTCACGAGAATTTATCGGCGGGCGCACCCTGGTGCTGACCACGACCAATGGTACTCGTCTCTTACAAATGGCACTTGATCGGAACGCCTCTACGATAGTGGCGGGTAGTTTTCCGAATCTGACAGCGGTTTGTGATTTTTTACTGGCGCAAAAGAAAAATGTGGTGCTGGGATGTGCCGGCTGGAAAGACCGCTTTAATCTCGAAGACACTCTTTTTGCCGGTGCGGTCATCGATCGACTCCAAGAGCAGTTTAGCATACACTGCGACAGTTCGCTAATGGCCGTTTCGTTATACCGGCAACACAAAGACAATCTCTTGGACTTTGCCCCACGGTTAACGCATTATCACCGACTGGTGGAACGCTTTGGATTGATCGAGGATATTACATTTTGCCTGACGCCCGACGCGGCTAACGTATTACCGTACTATAAGGACGGCAAGCTCATCATAAAAAAATAAATCGTTCAAGATACGAAATTTTTTGACCGCTTTTTTGAAAGGGGCCGAATAGTTTTTTTCTTTTAGAATCGCTGGAAATACGAATCAGTTTCCTTTAGATTTGTAGGTTATCCTTTTTTAACCAGGGTCTCTTTTTAATACATAAGAACGTTGGCCTTACCGCATTTAGTCAAATACGTTTACACGCACGGCACCGACGAGGTGATCAAAAGGGGAAAGAAGATCCATGCTATTGGCTATGTAGAGTTGGTCGAGTACGATGAATTGTTCGGGACCGCTACCTTTCGGGTAAAAGATGATAGTTACAGCACTTTTTATAAGGTCTACATCCATCATTTCAGAGACCCCAAGGCCACGTCGTTACGCTGTGGATGCCCCTATAATTTAGGAGACATTTGTCGGCATGAGGCGGCTGCCTTGTTTCAATTACAAGAGTTATTAGACAGGGGGCATTTGCAAACAGGACATATTCGCTATGACCAGCGCCACACGGTGGTCAAAATGAAATCGATCGATTTAAAGCACCTTCGATTGCTTTGCGCTGCCGAGACCTTGGTAGAGGCGGAGACTTTTTTGCGTACTAAAAAAGCCGTGATCGAATATGCCGAGAACGAAACGGTCAAGGCGCAGGTAACGCTCGAGGGGCAGACCTATGAGGTTTTGATCAAAAAGAACGAAGAGCGCAACTTTGATACCAGCTGTAGTTACGAAGACGCCGAGCATCCGCTTTGCTTACCCAAGGTCATTGTTTTTTTACAACTGCTCAACACGTATGGAGCCAACTACTTTGATAGTATTCGTAATTGGGATAAAGAGAAAAATAAATTGCTCGAGGCCTACGGGTATTCGTTAAAAGATGATCTGAAAGGAAAGTTTGAATTCACCTATCAAGAAGGCAAGCCTTTTTTACGCGTTCTCGACACCTCAATAAAAAGGACGACCATTACGGCTCCGATCGCTCGTCCGGCCTTACGTTCTTTTCCAGAGCTGACTACTATTGTTCCCGAGGTTCCCGCCGCGGCTGCAGTTGTTTTGCCAGCTCAACGCTTGGGCGTGGTCTTTAATTTCAACAAAAAATCGTTTCCCCGTTTCTCTGTCGATGCGGTGATCGGTGAGCCGAATGAGGCTAATGACGGATTGGTCGGTACGGTAGAGAAGTTGGATATTGCCCGCTTTGTGAACACCGACACGTTTAGTGCGACCGATGCGGCACTTTTACAGGTAGTTCGAAAATTACAAGACAACGAGATCAATAAGTACGTCAATCGAAACTCACCGTTTTCGGGTATCTGGGAAAACATCTTGCATCACGAGGCCGATGATCTGCCCGAAGAAACAAAAGACCTGATCACCGAATACTTACAGCCTAAATTACACCGCTTATTTCAGGAGTTTGGTGCGCAGGCGTTGGTCTATACCTTGGCGGCCGGTAAGGTATTTAAAACAGCGAACCTAGAGCCGCTACACCTGCAGGCAGACGAAGCTCGTCCGCTATTGCTGGTTAAAAAGAACAGTCACTATACCTTGTCGTGCAAGGTAAAGGCTGGCATTGCCGAGTTGGACCTGACCGATAACGAGGCCCCGACCTCGCTACTTTTTTTCTATAATCACCAGGCGTTTTGCTGGAAAAACAAAGAGACCATATTATTGGTCGAACAATTTAGACCCGCCGGAAAGCGGGTAATTCAAGCGGGACAATGGAAGCAGACCCTCCAAGAAGAGATCTTGCCCCTGTCGCGCGAGCATACCGTGCAGTTCGATAGGTCGCTGACCAAAGAGATCAGTAATACCCCGCCCGAGCCTCGGGTAGCGTTAAGTGAAAAAGGCGATTACCTGGTTTTTACCCCTCGTTTCCTATACCAGAGTTATGAGGCCGGCTTTAAGGATGGCCAGCGCGTACTGGTACCGCAGGGAGATGGGGTGCTTATTATTCAGCGGCAAGTAGAAAAAGAAAACGCCTTCTTGCAAAAGCTGCAGAGTCTGCATTCCGGATTTATTTATAATAAAGAAGATGGTACGCTGGCCCTTAAGGGACCCGATGTGCTTCGCAATAATTGGTTCTTTTTGTTTATCGATGCCATGAAGGAGGCCAAGACGCCGGTCTTTGGCTTTGAACTGCTAAAGCATTATCGCTTTAATACGGCAAAGCCCCAGACGCGCATCTTTATCAGCAGCCATACCGATTGGTTCGATGCCAAGGTCAATATTGTTTTTGGAGATCAACAGGTAACGGTGGCCGATGTAAAAAAAGCGTTGGCCAGCAAACAGCCCTATGTACAACTGGGAGATGGTTCGTTGGGTGTACTGCCTGAAGAATGGTTAAAAAAGTACGCTCTATTATTTCGTGTGGGAGAGGGAAAGACCGATACGCTAAAACTTTCTCGTTATCACCTGGGGGTGGTCGACGAGCTATATACCAATCGGCAAGCCGAAGATCTTGAATTGCAACTCGAAGAAAAGTATGAACAGTTGCGCCGCTTCGATAAGATCGAATCGATCGAACTCAAAGGACCGTTAACTAATGTCTTACGTCCCTACCAGGTGGCAGGGTACCAATGGCTCAACTACCTGCGGGGTATCAATTGGGGTGGAATTTTGGCCGATGACATGGGACTGGGTAAAACCGTTCAGGCACTTTCTTTTTTGGAGTATTATAAACGCACCGAGGGAAAGCTTAAGGCATTGGTTGTATGTCCGACCACGCTTATTTATAATTGGGAGAACGAGATCAAAAAATTTACACCCTCACTTAGTTTCTGCATTCATCATGGTGCGGCCCGTACCCGTAAAAAAGAACAACTCGAAGACCACGATATTACGATTACCACTTACGGAACGTTGCGAAGCGATATCAAGTTACTCAGTACGATCGCACTCGATTATGCCATCTTAGATGAATCGCAGGCCATCAAAAATCCATCGAGTAAAGTAACCAAGGCCGCAGCGTTACTGCAGGCCAAACACCGGATCTGTATGAGTGGAACCCCGCTGCAGAATAACACTTTTGATATTTACGCGCAGATGAATTTTTTAAACCCCGGTATGTTGGGGTCGGTGGAGTTCTTTCGACAAGAGTTCGCTATCCCCATCGATAAGCTGGCCGAGCAAGACCGAAAGGAGCACCTTCGCAAATTGCTCTATCCCTTTATTCTTCGCCGTACCAAAGAGCAAGTGGCTAAGGATCTGCCGGAAAAGCAAGAGATGGTGCTATTCTGCGACATGGAAGAAGAGCAACGAAACATTTACGATGCTTATCGTAATGATTTTAGAAACCAAATACTTGGATCTATAGAATCACAAGGAATTCAACGTTCCCAATTGACCATTTTACAAGGGTTGATGAAACTTCGTCAGATCTGTGATTCGCCTGCTATTTTGAGCGAGGCCGAAAAGTTTCCCAATCATTCCATTAAACTCGACGAACTGTCCAGAGAGTTGAGCGAGGGGATCAGTACGCACAAGGCCTTGGTCTTTTCGCAGTTTTTGGGAATGCTTTCGCTGATCCGCGATAAGCTCAACGAATTGGGCATCCCTTATGTGTATTTTGACGGAAGTACGTCGGCGCCTGACAGAGAAAAGGCAATTCAGCGTTTTCAACAAGACGATTCGGTGCGCGTGTTTTTGATTTCTCTAAAAGCCGGAGGGGTGGGCTTGAATCTGACCGCCGCCGACTATGTATACATCATGGATCCTTGGTGGAATCCTGCGGTAGAACAACAAGCCATTGACCGAACGCATCGCATAGGGCAAACTAAAAATATCTTTGCCTACCGAATGATCTGCAAAGACACGATCGAGGATAAAATTTTGCAACTGCAAGAGCGTAAGCGCAATCTGGCTAAAGATATTATTGCCGACGACCAGGGATTTGTAAAAACCCTCACGCGCGAGGATGTAGAATATCTATTCAGCTAATGGATGGGCGCCCTGCCGTTTATCCCGCTGCAAGGCCTTTTAGCCGTGATTATCAATTAAATCGGCCCTTTTAACGTTTATTCAGCAAGTACTCCATCTGTTTTGCGTCTATCTTTGCGCACCATTTGTACAGCTATGAGAATATCCTTTTTGTTTTTGCTATTCACCGCTTTTTGTCTCCAACCCGTTTTCGCGCAGCGAGCCGATGGCAGCATCAAGGGAAAATTGATCGACTCAACGGCAAAACAACCTGTGACTGACGCTACCGTTTCGGTGATCAGTGCTCGAGATTCTTCGTTGGCCAGTTTTACACTATCGACCAAGTTGGGCACCTTCGAAATAAAAAATTTGTTGCCTGGCGACTATAAATTAGTGATCAGCACCAAAGGGTTACAGGAAGTTCGCCGGTCTTTTTCTATCACGTCCGAAAACAAGTCGATCGATCTGGGATCGCTCACCCTGAACAAGGATTACAAAATGCTTGAGGGTGTTACCATCACAAGCGAGTCTCCCATCGTTGTCAAAAACGATACGGTACAATTCAATGCCAGTGGATTTAAGACCGTGCCCAATGCTACGGTCGAAGATTTGCTCAAAAAAATTCCGGGCATGGAAGTAGACAAAGAGGGGACCGTAAAGGCGCAGGGCGAACAAGTACAACGCATTTTGGTGGACGGTAAAGAATTTTTTGGCAACGATCCCAAGTTGGCCACCAAGAATTTAACGGCGGATATGGTAGAGAGCGTGCAGGTATTTGATGATATGAGTGAGCAGGCTAAGTTTACCAAGATAGACGATGGTAGCCGTAGTAAGACCATCAACATAAAACTTAAAAAAGATCGTAACAAAGGATTTTTTGGCCGAGCACTTGCCGGCTATGGCAGCAAGGATCGCTATGAGCAAAATCTGAGCTTCAATAAGTTTGATGGCAACAATCGGATCTCTGTGCTCTTTAATGCCAATAACATCAATAAGCAAGGTTTTTCTTTCAATGATATCATCAGCTCGATGGGAGGATTTAGTGGTTTTGGCGGTGGTGGTGGCGGAGGAGGAATGACGACCATCACCATGGGTAGCGGCGGTGGCGGCTTTGGTGGTGGTGGTGGTGGC
>JBJTFT010000227.1:0-4089 GCA_046093525.1 Sphingomonadales bacterium
CACCCGGGTTGTATATGTGACCGGCAACCACGACGAGATGCTGCGCCGCTATAGCGATCTACAATTGGGAAACTTCCAGCTGACCGACAAGTTGGTCATTGAGATGAACGGAAAAAGAACCTGGATCTTTCATGGGGACGTATTTGATGCCACTACCAAGGGCAGCGCCAAGATCATTGCCAAGTTGGGAGGATGGGGCTACGATTGGCTGATCTTACTGAACCGCTTTATCAATTGGTGCCTAGAAAAACTAGGGCAACCCAAAATGAGTTTAAGCAAAAAAGTAAAGAACGGAGTCAAGAAAGCCGTTCGCTGGATCGGCGATTTTGAGCAAACGGCAGCCGAACTGGCCATTAGCAAGGGATATGATTATGTGATCTGCGGGCATATTCATCAGCCCCAACAACGGGTTATTCAGACCGAGGACGGCTCGGTAACCTACCTTAACAGTGGCGACTGGATCGAGAACCTCACCGCCTTGGAACTTGCCCAACAAGAGTGGAGCATCTACCAGTATAAAGAGGACGATTACCAGCAAGCCCCGGTGGTGAGTATGGAAAAGCAACTGCCGCTTCTCAATGTGGTCACCGATCAAATAGGGCTTCATATTCACCAGCTTCAACCCTAGCGACCCATGAAAATATTCTATGCAGTACAGGCAACGGGCAATGGGCACATTAGCCGTGCCATGACCTTGCTACCACACCTTCAACAAATGGGTACTGTAGATGTTTTTTTAAGTGGAAACAACAGTCACCTCAACCCGCAATTACCCGTTCGGTATCGCAGCCGGGGCATTAGCCTTTATTACAACAATGCAGGTGGCTTAAATTATCCCAAGATCGCTTTTCAACGAAATCCACTCGAGCTATTCAAAGAGATCAAAGAACTCCCTGTTAAAAAATACGATCTCGTTATCAATGATTTTGATTTTCTGACCTCGGCCGCTTGTCGAATCCAAGGAGTCCCCTCGGTTCATTTTGGACACCAGGCCAGTTTTCACTACCCAGAAACGCCCAGACCGCTGCATAGGCAATGGCACGGAGAGCTTTTGCTAAAAGATTACGTGCAGGCCACCCATCATATCGGGCTTCATTTCGAGAAGTATCACTCCTCAATTTTTGGAGCCATTATTAAAGAAGAGATCGTGCAAGCCAACCCGGTCAATGGGAGCCATATAACCGTCTACCTTCCTGCGCTCAGCGATATGGCGCTTAAACGACTATTGGCTCCGGTCAGCGGTTCCTTTTTCGAGATCTTCTCGAGAGAGACCCAGGTAACCTATAGAGAACGTCATCTGTTATTTCGCCCTATTGAGCAGGCTGCCTTTAACCAAAGTCTGATCGGGTGCAGCGGTATTATTTGCGGTGCCGGATTCGAGACCCCTGCCGAAGCGCTTCAGTTAGGAAAAAATATATTGGCTATTCCCATTAAAGGGCAATACGAGCAGTATTGCAATGCAGCCGCACTAAACAGGCTAGGAATTAAAACGCTACTGCCTTCTCAGCCCTTAGAAACACATCATATAACTAATTGGCTAGAAACAGCTACCAGGGTTCAAATAGATTATAGCAAAAGCATCCGCGAATCGCTGGAGTATGTGTGGGCAGTAGGAACTAAAAAAGATGTATCGACAGCACCCGCACCTACTTGGCAAGCGGCTTGTGCGCCATAAGACGATAGAGGTAGACCCGCGAAAATTGAATCAGGTTCCATTCCTCCGGGTCGGCCACATCGATAGGGTCGATGATACTTAATTCGGCTCGTACCGCTCTTACAAAACCAACATACACATCAGTGCCCTCTGCGTAAAGAGGACGAACGGTGTCATCGATCAATTCAATTACTTTTTTTTGACTGCGCGAAGAACGGATTGTCTCGATCAAGGTGTGGTGAGACAGTACAGCAGCGGGGCTCATAAAAAAAGGATTGGACGGTAAATGTAGGAGAGCTGTTGATCAATTGGGCAAATTCAATATTATCTTTTTCGACAAACCCAAAAAATTAATATTGGATCTACCTGGTGCCGACCGGCTCGTACGAGAACGCCTTAAGAGAGTCTAAGATAGTGGTATTGCGAGGGCTCAGTTTGACCCCGTATTTTTCACCGGTTTTAATGAAACTCAACCTCTTGCAGCTGTCGGCAGCCGTAAAGTAGAGCACCAGTACCTCCCCTCGATCACCATAGTAATATATCTTACCCTCCGATGTGCATTCGTTAAGTCCGGTAAGGGCGGGCTGATTAGCATTGGCGGCCAGACTGCTAAGTAATTCCGGTTTATAGACCTTGACCATCTGAAAAAATCGGGGGTTGCCCGGTGTTTTGTAATACATGACCACCGCACTATCACATGCGCTGAGTTCGGTCAACATGTTAGGAGTGCCGGGGGCTTGGCAGGACAGTAACGACAGAACAAAGGATATCATCACCCCAAAAAAAATACGCTGCCTCATACAGAGCATTAAGTATAATAACGTAAAGATAGATCAAAAAAAAGGCGCCCTGTACTTCTACAGCGCGCCTTTAAAAACAAGTTTATTTTAGTAAGAAGCATTCTGAGGATCCCAATTGGCCCATCCGGTGGTCCAATTGGTTGTTCCCATGGCACCTCTAAACGTGGTAGGAGTAAAGAAAGAATTCATGCCTGTAAAGCTGGCTCCGGTGAGGGCAGGAGAACCAGTGGCAGGCAAAAAGTTAGGATTGGTAGAATAAAAGGGACTGGTCAGACCCGCAGCAGCAGAAGTAGCCAGTGTAACACAACCCTCACTCTCTGCCTTTGTCTGAATCTGAGCAGCAGTGGCAATAGCATTATTGCTAGAGCGATATACGCTGGTCGTTGCATGCACCAGATTGTTGCGGAACTCAGAGATATTGTTCATATAGTCATTCAAGGTACCATCTGACTCCATCGAGAAACCGGCATCAGGATGACCGATAAAGATAGAGTTACGCACAATGAACTGAGTTCTTCTTCTCCAACGCATAGAGAAATTGTGATTGGCAGCTGTTCCAGTCGCATCGTTGGGACCAACGATGGTAAAGTTGCTCATCTGAGGACGCGTAATGGGGCTGGCATTCGATCCGCTGGCATCATTATCGCACTCTACACCATTACCGGCGTCACCTGCGTCTACGAAATCTGCTTTACGCATTGCGATACCGTATTGTATCTTACCTGAAAATCCAAAGTCAAAGTCAAAGTCGTCGTCGGCCGTAGCAAAAGCAATCAGATTTTTAGCATTAACGGTACCACCGAAGAATTCAAAAGCATCGTCGTTACCAAAAGAAACCATTACGTTTTCGATGATCGTTCCAGAACCAACGCCTCCGCAAGTGAGTCCATTGATCTCAGAACCGGGCTCGGCTGCGATACCGGCGTATTCGATGCGCACAAAACGAAGCACGCCACTTCCGTCGAAAGGATCAGTTCCGCCGTACTGACGACCTACACCACCCTCGATAATGGGAGCGGGGTCGAGCGGACGGTTAGTGGGCGCCTTACCTAATAAGATGATACCACCCCAATCACCGGGTGCTCTTGATCCTATGGCCTTACCGCTGGTAAACACGATGGGGCTTGTGCTGGTACCTTGCGCGATGATCTTGGCGCCACGCTCAATGATCAGGGCGCCTTTCTCCGCTACATCACTTACGACCACACAACCGGCTTCGAATGTAACGGTAGCACCGTCCACGACATATACATAGCCTTTTAAGATCCATTTTCCTTTGGCATAGAACTTACTCGAAGAGATCACACCGGTAATTACGTTGCTGTTAGGATCGGTGGGAACTACTGGGTTGCCGCCGCCACCATCTTCGAACGTTACCTTAACGCAAGAGGAGGCACCGAAAAGTAAAATGGAGATCAGTGCGCTAAAAAGAAGCTGCTTCATATACTTGTTTTTGAGTTTAGACTAGGGTTGATTTATTTTTTTTGGATAGCAAAATCATAGGTAAAGCCGACGGTGATCGTTGACCCCGGACGGAACGAATAGAACAACCGGTCGGTGGCCGCTTGGTAAGAGGTCTTTGCTCCTACATTTTCGTAGAAATAGTAAAATGGATTCAGTATATCAGACCAGGTA
>JBJTFT010000228.1:0-5789 GCA_046093525.1 Sphingomonadales bacterium
CATTAGTGGTAATATGCAAATAGGCAGATCGGGGATCAAGTTCTAAGGCAGTAGGGATAGAAGTAAAATGGTCATGGGCGCTAGATCCGGCAATAGAAACCTTTCCTAATAAAGATGCTTCTTTAATTGCTTTGATAGACCAAGTGCCTGTTTCGGTATACGAAGCCACTCCACTTGGATCAAGTAAATTAGTGGGTACTTGTAGAAACTGAAGAGTGGCTCCTCCGTGTAACAACAGCACTTCGTGATCGGCATCAAGTTGCATGAGCTCGCGCACCAGCTGCCGGGCTTCTTCCATTACCGGTACAAATAGCGAGGTACGATGTCCGATCTCTAGCAGCGATAATCCCGAATTATTGAAGTTATGCAATGCCTGCGCGGCTTGCTCAATTACTTCGGCAGGAAGAGCCGAGGGGCCGGCATTGAAGTTGTGGAGCTTCATCACGGCAAATGTAGCATACCTAATCGTGTTCGCGGCCTTTGATAGGATTGTTCTTGTAGGCGGCCTCTAGTTGTTGCATCGATAGTAACGCATTTCCAGCAAGGGGGTGTCTGACCATCGATCTCAAGGGGGGTTGTCCGGCATTGATCCAGGCGGTTAGCCAAAAGGAGGCCACTGCTTCTACCGAGGCTCTCATTCTACGCTCGATCATTCCGTTTAGCAGTTGGTCGTAGGCCACTGAATATGCCGAAGAAAACTGTCTGGTCAACTGTCCGTTTCTTTCCTCGTAGGCATACACCTGGTCGCTGCTAAACCGGGCTCTTAACGTTTTTTCTATGCGTAAAACAGTATCGGCCGCTGCCGCACTTTGTAGCACCCTTTTCCAAATTAGCGAAAGGGGGTCCCTATAGTAACGAGCCGGACCAATGATGAAGTCCCACTCCTTTTCGGCCAGCAGTTCCGGTACTCGGCTTTCCCAAAATCCGTGGATACCGTGTTGCCCTGTCAACTGCCCGTTGTGATTGCTGCAGGCATGCAGGGGTACGTGAAGATCGGCTACGTAATGTCCCAGCTCTGCTGCCATTTTTAAGATCTGCTCCGGGTCTTTTGCCATAAAGGCCTTGGTGAGTCGCTCCAGCATTACCTGTATCCACCAGGGTCCAATGCCATATTTGACCAAGCTGTCCATGGAGCAAGCGGCCACCGCCGTTTTCCAGTCTCGCGGAAGCGAAACATAGGGGGCAGGCCCATAACGATCGAGATCTATGTAGTGGCGCGGACCCTCTTGTTCGAGTAAATACCTTCTTTTATCGGGATCTACGGAGTGAAGAGCCAGGTACTCTATTTGCGGCTTAAAAAAGACCAACATGTCGGGGGGCAAAAGAAAAACAGCATAATAGTTGATCTTTTGATGTCCATAAAACCCCCAGGCATGGGCATAACAGGGCAGGTACAGCACCAGTGCCATAGTCATAAATCGAAGCATAAAAATTAGAATTACTCAGTCTCTTCGGGATCTACTACTCCTCCTGTAACGGCGTATTTCATGGCATCGCCTGAACTTACTTTATCGATCTTTCGTACTTTTTCTCGCGGTAATATATAAAGCTGGCCCGCAAAATTGTAGCCCTGCGGTACATAAACTGATACCATATTGGCGCCCAACTCGAATTTGGTAAGTTCCTCGTCGGTAACGAATCCAATGATCCATACATCCGGCCCCAGTACGTTAGCCAACACGGCCTTATTGAATTTTCTTTTATTGCCTGCAAAGGCCTCAAAAAAATCACGGGTAGAGGTATAGATGAGTTTGACCCCAGGGGTTCTCTCCATCCATTGGTCAAAGAGATTCAGCAAACCTCCCATCAGAAAGTTAGAGCTGATCCATCCAACCACTATCACCGAAGCGATGATGAGCAAGAATCCAAGGCCGGGCACATTTAGATAAGGCCGGAGTATACTATCAACTCGCTCAAAAAGCCAATACAGGGCATAAGCCGTAATGGCGATGGGGGCCAAGATCACAAACCCCTGCAGAAAATAGCCCGCGATCCTTTTTAGCGGGTTTCTGGAGGGTCGGGATTCTTGGCTCATGGGGTTGATTTTTAGCTAAGTTACTACAAAGCAAGAGCCGTCTCCAGGGATTTCAACAGCTTTTGGGTAAGAAAATTATCAAAAGGAAAAAAAGGCTAAAAATTCCAAAAACTGACCAAAAAAGCCCCTAATTCATTAAAAATTCATCAAAATATGGCTAAAAATGGAATTTTTAGAATGATTCATATTGGGATAATATTGGCGTTTTGTGCTAAAAAATGGAATAAAATCAAGTCGGAAACTATTTATACTCTAAAAGTTTCCTTAGTTTTGCGGTCCAAAATCGGATATCCGGGTCTGTTGCCCAACATTATTTGAGCGTAGATCCAAAAGCCGGTAGCACAGCCCAACAAAAGTTGCCCTTTTAACCCAGCATGGAAGTCCAAGAAAGAATATTACAAAGTGCCGAGTCCGTCTTTATGCGCAGGGGGATTCGCTCAGTTTCTATGGATGATATCTCGGCCGAGTTGGGGATGAGCAAGAAAACCCTGTATCAGTATTTTGATGACAAGGACCAATTGGTGACCACAGTGGTCACCCGTCATTTTAAGCAAAAGTGCCTCGAACTAGAGGCCTGCTCCAATCAGGCCAGCAATGCGGTACATGAATTCTTTTTGATCCTTGACCGGATCATCATCGATTTTACCAGTATGAATCCGATCGTGATCTACGATATGCAGAAGTTTCATCCACTGGCCTATTCGGCCTTTACCCAATACAAGCAAGAGTTCGTGCTGGCTTGCGTGCGCCAAAACATTGAGCGAGGCAAACAAGAGGGTCACTACCGTACCGATCTTGATGCCGATATTATTAGTAAGTATCGCCTGGAGTCGATCATGATTCCCTTTAACATGTCGGTGTTTCCTCCTGAGCAATACACCTTGGTCTCTACCGCCAAACTGATCTCTGAGAATTTTATTTACGGACTGGTAACTGCGCAAGGGCGTGCACTGGTCGAACAATATATTAACGAACGCAGAAAATAAAAGCACATGAAGTATTCGTTGCTATTGATCACAGTTTTCTTTTCTCTAGTATCAAACGGACAAGCAGCCGAACGCATAGACACTACGCGACTGGCTACTCATTCCTTTTCGGCACAAGACGCCGTTACCTATGCCATGGCCAATACCGTGCAGGGAAAAAATTCGCTGCTTGCCATACAATTACAGCAAGAGACCAATCGGCAGATCACGGCCAGCGCTTATCCGCACCTCAATGCCAGCATCAGCAATACCATCCACCCCAATGTGGCTACGCAGGTAATCCCAAATTTTATTTCGCCCGCTACGTACCAGGTACTCATCGATAAAGGGGTCCGCGACGGAAGCGGTAATCCTATTACGATGCCTGCCGATTTTGGGTTTGTGGCGGCACAGTTCGGTACTCGCTACAGTGCCAATGCAGCGGTATCCCTTACGCAGTTACTTTTCGATGGGCAGGTCTTTGTTGGATTGCAGGCGCGTGATGCCTCTATTGCTTTTGCCACAAAAGGAGCCGAGCTGACCAGCGAGATCATCAAGACCAATGTGCTCAAGATCTACTATCAATTACTGGCGGGCCGTACGCAACTCGAACTGCTCGATTCAACGATCGCTTTTGTCAATAAGAATCTCTCCGATACGCGTGTGCTGTACGAAAATGGCTTCAGAGAAAAATTAGATATCGATCGGGTAAGCGTTCAGTTGGCCAATTTACAAACCGAGCGCAATAAAGTGGTGAATCTTTTATCGAATGGCTACTTCGGATTAAAAGTGTTGATGGGGATGCCGGTAGAAGATCAACTTGTACTAACCGATACGCTAACGCCTGTACAAGTAAAAGAAGGAATGCTTGCCACTGCCGATTATAAATACGAGGACCGAAAAGAATTTCAATACGCGCAGATCGGCAAGCAGTTGGGCGAGTACAACATCAAGCGCTACCAGCTCAGTAAGATCCCCACCATTGCCATGAATGGTGTCTATGCTAAGAATGCCCAGCGTAACACCTGGAGTTTCTTGCAGCAACGACAGCCTTGGTTTACCATTTCGAACGTGAGTATCAATATGACCGTTCCGATCTTCAATGGCTTCGTAACCAAGTCGCGGATTAGCCAGACTAGAATCGAGTTACAGCGTACCCTCAACGAGATCGAGGGGCTAAAGCGCTCCATCGATAGCGAGGCCGCCAGTGCGCGCAACAACTTTCAGTCGGCCATTGCCCGCCTCGATGCACAGCAACAAAATCTGGAACTCGCCGAAAAAGTGTACGGACAGGTCAAGAAAAAATACGAGATGGGCGTAGGCTCACAGACCGAGATCAATCTAGCCCAAAATGAATGGAAGGCCGCGCAGACCAATTATGTAACCGCCCTCTCCGATGCTATGATGGCACGCATCGATTGGCTAAAAGCTACCGGAAAATTGTAAATCCGCCCTCAACATTCAATACTTGATATACCCCTAAAAATCGAAAATTTCTGCATCAAAATACCCTTTATGAAAAACTATTCTTTTCGTTCGTTCCTCTTTGCAGGGTCTACTGTTTTTTTACTGGCTTGTGGCGGTGGCATTAAAAATGCCAACGATGTACAACAGCTTCGCACCGAGATAGAAAAAGTAAAAAAAGAAAAGGCCACCCTCGATCTCACCCTTCGTGATCTCGAGGCGCGTTTGGCCAAAGCCGATCCCTCTACGGCGCAATCGGCGCTGCTGGTTTCGCTCGACACTATTCGCAGCACCTCGTTTACGCATTACATCGACTTGCAAGGACATGTGGAGGCAGAGGGAATGGCCTATGTAGCTCCTTCTGGAATGGGTGGGGTTGTAAAGGCGGTGCTAGCCAAGACCGGACAACGCGTTTCTAAGGGGCAAACGTTGTTAGTACTCGATGATGCCATTGCGCGTCAGTCGCTGACGGCCGCACAGCAACAGGTAAATATTTTATCGGCTCGCCTGGCGCAGGCCAATACTATCTACGAGCGCTATCAAAACCTCTGGAAACAAAATATCGGAGCAGAGATCAGTGTTATCAATGCCAAGGCCGATGTGGATGCCCTCTCTGCACAACTAAAAGCTGCACAGGCACAAGTGGGAATGGCACAAGAGCAAGTCAATATGACCCGCGTTAAAGCCGAGATCAGCGGTGTGATCGACGAGTTCAATGTTAAGGTAGGTGAGATGTTTACACCCCAAGCTGCCGCAACGCCGGGAATGGGTATTAGAATTGTAAACAATAGTCAACTTAAAGTAGTTACCGCTGTCCCCGAGAATTATGTTACCCTGGTCAAGCAAGGCAGTCGGGCCGAGATCCTAATTACGGAATCGGGGTTGCCCGCGTTTCTGTCTACGCTTAGTGTAGTAGGGGCTGCCATCAATGCCAACACACGCTCTTTTAATGCGGAGGCCTCGTTACCATCCAATCCGTTGTATAAGCCCAACCAGAATGCCAAGGTGCGCATTATTGATTATCAAAATCAAAACGCCATGACCGTACCGCTCAATACCGTGCAGCAAGATGAAGCAGGTAATTATGTATATGTGGCGATTGCCCAGGGCAAGCAGCTGCTGGCTCAAAAGCAACCCGTGGTCACAGGGGCCGCTTACGGAGGAGTCATCGAAGTAAAGTCCGGACTTAAGTCGGGCGATCTGCTTATTTCTCGCGGTTTTCAAGATGCATACCAGGGGCAACCTGTTCAACCCGTACAGTAAAAAAGTCATGCACCTCGGTGCAACGATAAAATCTCAGCTATGAAACTGACAGAAGGTATTAG
>JBJTFT010000229.1:0-9212 GCA_046093525.1 Sphingomonadales bacterium
TTGACCCATCACATAACTGCTGATCATCATAAATAAATAACAACTAAAACTGGCTAAGGCAGCCCCCAGGTAACCCAATGATGGGATCAGCGAAGTGGTCAGGACTATGGTGATGATCGTTCCGCCGATGGTAATGAGCGCACCTATAAGATTATTATTGGTGAGTTTGTACCAAATGCTGAGATTATAGTAAATACCCAGAAAAATATTGGCCATGGCAATAAGGGGCACTACGGCAAGGCCCTCTGTCCAGCGTGGCCGGTCGATCGCTTCAAAGAACCATTTGATCAGATCCAGATAGAGCGATAGCCCTAAAAAAAGGATACAACACACGATCACAAAGTAATTCATGATGCGGGCGTAGGTCTGCGGAGCATCGGCTGCCTGGCTTCGGTTAAAAAAGAAGGGCTCTGCCGCCATGCGAAAGGCTTGGATGGCAATGGTGATCACGATCGATAGGCGCACGATATTACCGAACACCCCCAGTTGGTGCTTGGCTTCTTCTACCGGAAGGTCCACCACGAACTGATAGAGTAGTCGGCTGAGCATGTCATTGGCGATACCGCCCATACCAACCAAGACCAGGGGCCATGCATATCGCATGACCTTCTTAAAAAGGACGCCGTCAAAATAAAATCGAACGGATAACCACTCTTTGCTGAGCAGCAGTAGTGAAAACAGACTTCCGAAAAAATTTCCGATCAAAAACCACACGATCCCACTCTCATGAGAAGGATAGAGCGCTTGTAAGGATGATGGGGGGTGCGTATGCAGATACCGGGGAATGATCCCAAGAAAAACGAGCACCACCACTATATTGACGAACACACCGGACATTCTGGCAACCGCATAGCGACGGGGGCGATCCTCTTGCCGCAGTTTGGCAAAGGCCAAGGTCGAAAGGGCATCTAGTCCCAAGATCCCGATCATCCAGCGGATGTATTCGGTGTGGTTGCCGAGGCGTCCCCACGTAGCCAGTTGGTCTTGCAAGGTCCAAAGTATGGCGCTGAATAGAAGGGAGGAAAATAGTAGCGCCAGCGACAGGGTACTATACAATCGCCCGCGATCTTCGGTTGTAGAGAAGCGAAAGTAGGCCGTCTCGAGCCCATAGGTATAGATGATATTCAAAAAAGCAACAGTGGCGTAGACCAGGGTCAGGTCGGCTGTGATGGCCGGCTCTTTAAAGATCAGCGGCAGACTTAGGTTCATCAAGTAACCCAAAAAACGGCTGGTCACTCCGGGTAGTCCGTACCAGAGGGTTTGTCCTGCCAGTTTTTTGATACCGCTCACTGCAAAAAATGTTTTGCATAAAGATAGCGGTTCTGTGCGTTGTGGTGCTGTATCTTTAGGCAACAATTCGAATGCTATGAAAAACTATATGCTGTTATTGCTGTTCGTTGGAGTTGCGCAGAGCGCTCTGTGGGCGCAGGTCTATGAGGGTACCGCTGAGTACGATAAAAAGAAAATGGCTGCCTTTATTGCGGAGTTCGGTCATCCTGCGGCCGCTGTAGAAAATGCCGTTATAAAGCGATTCGCTAAACTGGGGTATCGTCCTCGCGAGGAAAAGGGTATTCTCAATAAAGACAAAGGATATAAAGTATTCGCCGGCGCTATCATGCCTGATATCACCGAGGGTCAGGCCGATTTTTTGGTACGGGTAGAAAGCCGCAGCCGTAAAGGAAACGAGGATGCCGTGTTGACGTTGGTCGTCACGCAGGGAGGTGAGGCCGTAGGGCGCTCCGTAAGTGAATCACGTGCTGAACGCATCAAAGATTTTTTGCGGGGGCTCAATCCCGATGTGGTGGCCGAAAGTCTTGAACTCGATATCAAGGCACAAGAGGAGGCCATTGGTAAGGCCGAGAAAAAACTCGAATCACTTAAAAAGGACCAGGCCGATTTGGAACGCAAACTGGAATTGAATAAACAGGCACAACGGGACACCGAAAATGAGATCGCTGCTAAAAAAGAGGGACTCGAGGTATTAAAATCAAGACGCGTTATTCCGGCCGTGCCAAACGCCGGTCAGTCACAAAACTAGAATCGGTCAGCGTTTTTAAAAAAGCCATCAATTGATCGGCTTCTTGATGGCTCAACGATATACCTTGCCGCAAAAGCGGATCGAGGGTAGTGCTAGGCTGTACCTGAAACCGGTAATGATTGATGCATTGCTGTATCGATATAAATCGGCCGTCGTGCATATAGTTCGATGACAAATAACAATTGCGCAGCGTAGGCACTTTGAATTTCAATGAATCGCTGCTCGAAAAAGTAATGCGCATCCTTCCCAGGTCAGTAAGCGAGGGATCTACTGCAAGGCCGGTATTTCTAAAACTGTGATCGGTAAACAGTGGTTCGCGATGACAGCTGTTGCAATGTTGTAAGAACAATTGGTAGCCCGCCTGCTCTTGGCCGTTAAAAGTGATTTGCCCTTTTTTATATTGATCATAACGACTGTTGGCGCTGACCATGGTGGCGGTAAATTGCGCCAGGGCTTTTACAATTTGCAGCGGCTCAATGGAGGAGGTGTTAAAAACGGTCTTAAAATCTTTTTTATAAGAGGGGTCTGCTTCTAATTTTCGAATGATGTTGGGAAAGGTCTCGCCCATTTCGTGATCGCCGGTAATAGGGTGGGTAGCTTCCAGTTCCAGCGTTTGACATTGTCCATCCCAATGAAAATAGGGAGCCCAGGCCAGGTTAACGAGCACCGGCGCATTACGGAGCGTGTGTGAGTTATTGACACCATGGCTGCGGTCGTGTTCAAAGGTGCCAAAAGAAGATAGTTGCTCGTGACAAGAGGAGCAAGGGTGCTGATTGTCGAGGGATAATTTTTTTTCGTAAAAGAGACGACGCCCCAGTTCAATGCCCTCTCGGCTGAGCGGATTTTCGCTATTGTTATATAGCGGGGCGGGAAATCCGGGTGGTGCCGGCAATGCGTAAGGGGTCAGTGTGCGTAGTGCAACGGCTTTAGTACAGCTGCTCAGCAGCCGAGGTATTCCTGCGGCAAGCACCAATAAAACGATCAATGAGAGTAATGGTCTTTTCATCCCTGCTTCCTATTCCTCGAATGGACCTTTTGGTCTTTTTCTGTTTAGTTTAACGGCACTGCGTTGTTTCTTTTCTTCTATTCTTTTTTCACGCACCCCTTTTGGTACGCCCGTCGCAATGCGTAGCTTTTTTCGTTTAAGTGCCCCGGCGATCAGATGCTTTATTTTTCGGATGGCCTCTTCTTTGTTGGCCAGTTGAGTACGGTGTGTCTGGCACTTGACCAGCAGGCAACCGGCCTCGTTGATGCGGTTCGTAAGTTTTTCTCTGACCAGGGCAACCTGAACCGGAGTTAGTGCTTTTGTTTGGGTCAGGTCCAGAGAGGCCAGCACAGCGGTTTCTACCTTGTTGACGTTTTGCCCGCCTTTACCACCGCTTCGGCTGGTCGTGATCCGGACCTCCTTTATGAGGGGCTCGAAATTCATTTGTACTTTTACCACTATCAAATTTAACTTATTTATGCGAGCGGTCGTTCAGCGTGTCAGTGAGGCTTCGGTAACTATCGCAGCAGCCGTGCAGGCAGCGGTAGGTCCGGGCTTGCTGGTGCTGTTGGGGATCGAGTCAGCCGATCAGCAAGAGGATATCGACTGGCTAGCGGCAAAAATTGTGCAACTCCGCATATTTAATGACGAGAACGGTCAACTAAATCGTTCGCTGCAGGAAATTAACGGCGAGGTCCTACTGATCAGCCAATTCACCTTACAGGCAGCCACCAAGAAGGGAAATCGACCTTCGTTCATCAAAGCCGCTCGACCCGAGCAAGCGTTGCCGCTCTACGAGCAGATGATAGCCCGCCTGCGGATGGAGCTGGGTCCTCGTTTAAAGACCGGGGTTTTTGGGGCCGATATGAAGGTGTCGCTATGCAACGACGGCCCCGTTACCATTTGGTTCGACACCAAGAATAAAGAGTAAGATCAACTAATAAGGATAATAAACCCTAGTATAGGACTAAACCAATCACATGACGATTCAAGAAGCCCAACAACAGGTGGACCACTGGATCCACACCTATGGTGTCCGCTACTTTTCTGAGCTAACCAATATGGCCATTTTGACCGAGGAAGTAGGAGAACTGGCGCGGTTGATGGCCCGTCAGTATGGCGACCAAAGCTTTAAGGCCACCGACACCAAGAAAGAAATGGCCGAGGAATTGGCCGACGTGCTCTGGGTGCTGCTTTGCATCGCTAACCAGACCGGTGTCGATCTGACCCAGGCCCTGCAGCAAAGCATCGAGAAAAAAACGGCCCGCGATAAGGACCGACATCACAACAACCAAAAGTTACACTAACCCGTTAGGGTTTATATTTGCAGCCTATGGCCAACGATACCCAACTGTTTCAGGCGATCATTTCGCATGCCAAGGAGTACGGATTTATTTTTCCCAGCAGTGAGATCTATGATGGACTACAGGCGGTGTATGATTACGGCCAGATGGGCAGTGAGCTTAAAAAGAATATCAAGGATCATTGGTGGAAGAGCATGACCCAATTACGCGAAGATGTAGTGGGTATCGATGCGGCCATCTTTATGCACCCGACTACCTGGAAGGCTAGTGGTCACGTGGATAATTTCAATGATCCGATGATCGATAACCGCGATAGCAATAAACGTTACCGGGTCGATCATTTGGTAGAGGCGCATGCTGAAACGCTCAAGGCAGCGGGTCAAGAAAACGAGGCGGCTACGCTGGTGTCAGCGATGGAAGCTATGCTGGCTGCCGATGATTTTGCTGGCGTAAAAAAGCTGATCGAAGAAAATCGTATCAGCTGTGCCGTGAGCGGAACGTGTAACTGGACCGACATTCGTCAGTTCAATCTGATGTTCGCCACCGAATTTGGAGCCACCAGCGGCGAAGAAGACAACAAAGTGTACCTGCGTCCGGAGACCGCGCAGGGTATTTTTGTAAACTTTCTCAATGTGCAAAAGACCGGGCGAATGAAAGTGCCCTTTGGTATTGCTCAGGTAGGAAAAGCATTCCGAAACGAAATTGTGGCTCGGCAATTCGTCTTTAGAATGCGGGAGTTCGAGCAAATGGAGATGCAATTCTTTGTTCGACCCGGCACCCAGCAGCAGTGGTACGCCTACTGGAAGGAGCAGCGCCTGCAATGGCATCTCGCCTTAGGATTACCGGCCGAAAAGTATCGCTATCACGATCATATCAAGCTGGCCCACTATGCCGATGCGGCCTGCGATATTGAATTTGATTTTCCCATTGGGTTCAAAGAACTCGAGGGTATTCATAGTCGCACCGATTTTGACCTGCGTCAACACCAGGAATTCAGTAAAAAGAAACAGCAGTACTTCGATAACGATATAGACCCTGCTACGGGAAAGCCTTTTGGAAATTATATTCCCTTTGTAGTCGAAACCTCCATCGGGCTAGATCGTATGTTTTTGGCCGTACTCTCTCATGCCTACGAAGAACAAGATTTGAGTACTCCCGACAAACAGGATAGTCGTGTAGTCTTGAAGTTTCCGGCCAAATTAGCTCCCATCAAAATGGCCGTATTGCCGCTGAATAAAAAAGATGGTCTGCCCGAGATCGCGCAAGACATCATCAATACCTGCAAACAAGATTTTCGCTGCTTTTACGAAGAAAAAGATTCTATCGGAAAGCGCTATCGCCGCATGGATGCACTGGGAACCCCTTTTTGCGTTACGGTAGATTATCAGACCAAAGAGGACCAGACCGTCACCATTCGTCACCGGGATTCTATGCAACAAGAGCGGGTGCCCATTGCCCGTTTAAGGGACTTGGTCAACGAAGCCTTATGACTTTTGTGAACGTATTGTCGTTTTCGCAGTAAGTCGGCCTTTAGCAAGGCTTGAGCTTGGCCGTAAAGTGGCGAAGCAAAGGGGCCTCTTCGGTAATGCAAAGTCCTTTTAGCTCGTTTCTTTTTTGGTAGACTTCTATAATTACTTCGGCTACGTAGTCGATATGACTTTGCGTATACACGCGGCGCGGAATGGCTAACCTCACCAGTTCGAGGGGTGCCGGTATCAGTTTTCCGTTTGTATCGTATTTGCCGAACATAAGCGAACCGATTTCAACAGTGCGAATACCCCCTTCGGTGTAAAGGGCGCACACCAATGCTTGCCCGGGATATTGATCGACGGGAATATGGGGCAAAAAAGCTTTGGCGTCTAGATAGACAGCATGCCCGCCTGCCGGTTGCATAACCGGAACACCGGCTGCCATTAACTTCTCGGTCAGGTATTCCATACTGCGGATCCGGTACTGCAGATAATTTTCGTCCATTACTTCTTCTAGTCCAATGGCAATTGCCTCAAGGTCACGACCGGCTAATCCGCCATAGGTAGGAAAGCCTTCGGTAATAATGAGCAGGTTGCGACATTCCATGGCCAGATTCTCGTCGTGCAACGACAAAAAGCCACCGATATTGGCAAAGGCATCTTTTTTGGCGCTCATGGTCGCCCCCTGTGCATACGAGAACATTTCTTGTGCGATCGATTCTATACAGCGATCGGCATAGCCGGCTTCTCTTTTTTTGATGAAGTAGGCATTCTCGGCAAAGCGACAAGCATCGATAAAAAGCGGGATGCCATGTTTTTTACAAATGGAGCTCACTGCTTTGATGTTGGCCATACTCACGGGTTGCCCCCCACCGGAGTTATTGGTAACCGTCATGATGACCATGGGGATATTGGCAATGCCCTTTTCGAGTAGGGTGGGTTCCAGCGCTTCTACATTCATATTGCCTTTAAAGGGAGCAGGGACCAGCGGGTCTTTCCCCTCCGGACAGATCAGATCGATTCCTTCGGCGCCGGAGAATTCAATGTTGGCTCTGGTAGTATCAAAGAGGGTATTACTGATAAAATATTTTCCTTTTCCCCCCACGGCCGAAAATAAGATCTTCTCAGAGGCTCTTCCTTGATGGGTCGGAATTACAAAGGGCATCCCGGTAATTCGTTTGACCATATTTTCGAAACGGTAGAAACTCGGGCTGCCTGCGTAAGATTCATCTCCTTCCATTATACCGCCCCACTGGCGACTGCTCATGGCCGAGGTGCCGCTGTCGGTGAGCAGATCGATCAGTACCTGGCGCGAAGCAATGGTAAAGACGTTGTAATGGGCCTCGTGCAGGATCTTGAGACGCTCCTCTTTACTATTAAAATAGATGGGCTCAACGGACTTGATACGAAAGGGTTCGATGATAGTTTTGATGGGCATGGCAGCAACGATTGATAGATCGCGCTAAAGGTAACGACAATCGGTATTTTATCCGTAGATCTCTTGGTGAATACTCTTGCGGTCGTATCCCATGCCCTTGATGGTGGTGATCGCTTCGTCGATCATATTCTTCCAGCCACAAAGGTAAAAATGGGCGGCAGGATGTGCAGCGCAGATCTCTTGATAAACAGGGTGCACATAGCCCTTGCGACCACTCCAGTTTTCGCGAGAAAGGGTGGGATGATAATGAAAACCGGGCAGCCTGGCCTCGAGTGCTTTTAATTCATCGTAGTAGAGCAGATCTGCCTGGGTACGGGCGCCAAAGATCAGATGTACGTTAGTAAAAGCAAGTTGGTGATTGGCCAAATGATGGACCATGCTTCTAAACGGGGCAATACCGGTACCGGTGCAAATAAGCAGTAATTCTTTGTCGAGCACCTCAGGTAAGGTGAACACGCCCAGGGCTCCTCGAAGCGTAAGCTCAGTTCCTACGTGGCCTTCGTTGAAAAGATAGGTGGTGCCCAATCCGTTTTCTACTTTGACGATCACCAATTCGAATACGTTACTGCCATCGGGCCAAGAGGCGATCGAGTAACTTCGCCAGCGCTTGTTGGGTTTTTCGTGAATGGGTAAATCGAGCGTTACAAATTGCCCGGGTTTAAAATCAAAACGGTCCAGCTCCGGAATCTGTATCCAAAAGCGACGCGTAGAGGGGCTGCAATCCTCTGTTTTGATGATGACACCTTTTTGCCAGGGTAGCAGGGCCATAAACTTGTTTGTTCTAAAGATAATAAAATAATCGGGCTATCTTTGCGGGCCGCAGACATGGTTGTTCAGGATTTGTTGACCGCCTACCGTAACACCCCCCGTCATTTTCAATTGACGGACAGGCTCGCTATGCCTGCTGCGCAAGTGACCATCCTGGAAGGGCTGCAAGGCTCATCGGCCGCTTTCGTAATTGCGGCGGCGTTGCAAGAGGATAAACTCTCCTCGTATAACCATCTGATAATCTGTAATGACGCCGAAGAGGCTGCTTATTTTCACAATACGCTCGAAAATCTGACCCAGGCCCTCGATTGTTTTTATTTTCCCTCTTCTTTTAAGAACAATAAGAATTTTCAGCTGCTCAATCCCTCGCATGTGATGCTGCGCACCGAGGCGCTTACCCGACTGGCTGAACGGTCTGATGCAACGGGGGGCTTGCGCAAAAAAATACTGGTCAGTTATCCCGAGGCCGTGGCCGAGAAAGTGGTCGTGCCCGAGTTACTCTCTTCGCGCATCATTTCTATAAAGACCGGTGCCTCGTTAGATGTTCCTGCCCTGCTGCTTCAATTGAGTGAATACGGGTTTGACCGAGTTGATTTTGTATATGAGCCCGGGCAGTTTGCTCTACGGGGTGGTATTGTTGATATTTACTCCATCGGTAATGACAAGCCCTATCGTATTGAACTTTTTGGCCATCAGGTAGATTCGATTCGTATTGTAGACCCGGAGACGCAATTGAGTGAGCGAAAACTCTCTCAGGTCAGCATCATCCCCCGCATCGACACACAAACCGAAGCGACCCAGCAGATTGCCTTACTCGATTTTTTACCGGTCAATACGTTGGTCTGGATACAAGATCATCAGTTTTGTATGGATCGTATCGCAGACAACCAGGAGTCGTTTGTACATTTTAAAAAGATGATCGAGGCGCAACCATCCGCATCAACCGGTCTCGAAGAGGGCGAGGAAAAGTGGACACAGTCGGTAGTGGCAGAGAAGATCATTGGGGCTTCCTTGTTTAGCGAAGCAATCTCAAAGCGACAATTGATTTTATTGGGGAGGTGGTGAGACTACTCAGGTTGAAGCGTCTTTTGTCATTGAGCATACGACCAAAGCGCAGCCTTCTTTTAATCGTCAATTCGAGCGCTTGATCGCCGACTTAAAAAATGGCGAGGCCAAGCAATATCAATTGCATATTTTTTCGGATAGTGCC
>JBJTFT010000230.1:0-7101 GCA_046093525.1 Sphingomonadales bacterium
GTTCCTGCGGTGATAGGTTTGAATTTACGTAGTGCCATACTTCTTTTTTTTATTCAACATTAGCGGCTGTTGAGGCCATTCATTTTTAAATTAGATCGTTGCGTACAGATCGATGTTCTCTCCTTCGGCCACCGTTACAAATGCTTTTTTATAGGCAGGCTTGCGACCTGACACCACACCACTCTTGGTAAAACGACTCTTGTGCTTACCGGGCACCACAGACGTATTGACGTTGGTAACCGTAACGCCGTAGAAACTCTCGACCGCTTTTTTGATCTCGAGTTTGTTGGCTTTGCGGGCTACTTTAAAAGCATAACGACGCAGCTTTTCCTGTTGGCCATTGGCCTTCTCGGTCAGGATGGGCTTGATCAGTATTTCAGAAAGTTTCATGTCTACTTATTTATTCAGTTAATTAAGCCTCGGCAGTTTCGTCCTCGGCAAAGATCTTGGCAGCGCTCTCGGTCATGACCAGTACTTCCGAGTTAACGATGTCGTAGGTATTGATATCGCTCAACAATACACCCAGTACAGAAGGCACATTGCGCAGAGAACGCTCTACGTTATCGTTGTATTCGGGAGATACAAAGAGTGTCTTTTTATCGGCCACTTTCAGGTTGCCCATGATCTCCATAAACTGCTTGGTCTTCGGGGACTCCATGGCAATATCCTCAACTACCACAATCGCCTTCTCTTGTGCTTTATAACTTAAGGCAGAGATCTTGGCCAGGTCTTTTACCTTGCGATTCAGTTTGATGTCGTAGCTGTGGGGCTTGGGACCGAAGATGGTACCACCTCCTTTATACAAGGGGTTACGGATATTACCCTTACGGCTACCACCCGTACCTTTTTGCTTGTGAAGCTTACGGCTGGCCCCTTTTACCTCGGCGCGGGTCTTTACCTTATGAGTACCCTGACGCTGGGCAGCGAGATACTGCTTAACGGCCAGGTAAATCACGTGATTATTGGGAGCCGCACCAAAGATCTCCTCTGGTAATTCTACCGAGCGACCGGTAGTGCTTCCCTTCGTATTTAAAACTTCGATTTTCATTTTCGTATGAGTTTACAGCGCGCGGGGGCGAACTTATTTTTGAATGAGTACAATTGAACCGTTATGGCCGGGAACCGATCCGCTGACCAGAATATAATTTTTATCGGCAAAGATCTTGACCACTTTCAGGCCTTTCATCTTTACGCGATCATTTCCCATACGACCTGCCATGCGCATCCCCTTCATAACACGGCTGGCGTCAGAAGAGTTACCCAGCGATCCGGGGGCACGCTGACGATCGTGTTGACCGTGTGATTGCTGACCCACCCCGGAGAAACCGTGACGCTTGACTACCCCCTGAAAACCTTTTCCCTTAGTAGTACCCACCACTTCGATGGTCTCCCCTTCGGCGAAAATGTCTACGGTAACGGTCTCACCGATGTTCTTGGTAAGGGAGAAATCGCGAAACTCTTTTGAGAAACGCTTGGGAGATGTTTGTGCTTTGGAGAAGTGATTGATGGCGGCGCTAGAGGAGTTCTTTTCTTTTTTGTCGCCAAAAGAAAGTTGTAATGCACTGTAGCCGTCGGTCTCTTTTGTTTTGACCTGGGTAACGACACAGGGACCTGCTTCTATAATAGTGCAGGCTGTTTGTTTTCCGGTGGGATCGAAGATGCTGGTCATTCCGACCTTTTTCCCAATAATACCTTTCATGATCGTAGGTTTAGTGCCTGCAAGGTTATTGGGACAATTCGAACCAATTGCGATTCGAACTTCAATCCCCGTTTGCCACCGACCTTTTCCTTTCTGGGGAAGTACCGATAGTAAACAAACCCTGAATGGCTTGTTTTATGTTAAAAAGCCAGCGCTCTTTTTTTGATGATGCCAGGCAGCATCAATTGAGAGATGGCCAATTTTCAAAATCTGTTCTTTAATAAGAGCTGAGGAGATGCGACCTCCCGTTACGCGGGTGATGCAAGTGCTGCTGTCAACACGTGCATCAAAGAGACATGACCTACGCTTTGATCTCTACTTCCACACCACTGGGCAGATCGAGTTTGCTCAGGGCATCCACGGTACGGCTGGTAGACGTGTAGATGTCCAGCAAGCGTTTGTGTGTGGCCAGTTGAAATTGCTCACGACTCTTTTTGTTCACGTGCGGCGAACGAAGTACAGTAAAGATTTTGCGACGAGTGGGCAAAGGAATGGGTCCTGTTACCACGGCACCGGTGCCACGCACCGTTTTAACGATCTTATCGGCAGATTTATCTACCAGATTATGATCGTAAGACTGCAATTTTATTCTGATTCGCTGCGACATGAATTTTTTCCCATTTTCTTTAGGGGATGCAAAGGTAAGGGAGAAGTCCGTATCTGCCAAATAGTTAGCCCCTATTTTTAAAGATCTTTCCACCATCCGAAAAAGCCCCTTTCACCACGCACCTGAATTTGCATAACAAACAGAAAACCATTAAACTATAAAACCATACTCTCCCAGTTCCTTCTTCACCAAAACCACCCATCATTTAAACGGCATCTCGAGTAGCGGAGCCTGCGGGTTGGCGAGCCTTTTGAACAAGGGCACCCGAAAAATAGGCAAGCGAACCGCTAAAGCCGCCGTGTATTTTTTGAACGAAACCCGGCATGAATGAATAATCGGTCTCGGCGGCTTTCGGTGAGCGAACCTATTTTTAGCCATTGTTCATTGGGCGAGCAATCCGCAGGCTCCGCTACCGCAGACTAAGCTACCGAAGACCCGGCCACAAAAAAAAGACCGCCCCAAAGAGCGGTCTCTATCAAATAACAGCACTAGAAATTAAGCATTCACCTTACCCTTCACTTTCGCGATCACCTCTTCGGCGATATTGTTAGGGGCAGGAGCATAGTGAGAGAATTCCATGGTAGAGGAAGCACGGCCGGAACTCAGGGAGCGCAGCTGTGTTACGTAGCCGAACATTTCACTGAGAGGCACCTTGGCTTTGATGACCTGGGCGCCGGCACGGCTATCCATTCCTTCCATCATTCCACGACGACGGTTCAGGTCTCCGGTTACATCACCCATGTATTGATCGGGAGTAACCACTTCTACTTTCATGATGGGTTCCAGCAACACCGGCTTGGCCTTGCGAGCGGCTTCGCGGAAGCCCTGCTTGGCGCAAAGTTCGAACGACATCGAGTCGGAGTCAACCGCGTGGAAGCTACCATCAAACACGCGAATCTTCATATTAGCTACCGGATAGTTGGCCAATACACCCGTTGTCATCGCCTGCTCGAATCCTTTTTGGATGGCAGGAACGAATTCGCGGGGAATAGAACCTCCGAAAAGATCATTGACGAACTGGTATTGTTTATCGGGATTCTCCGTCTGCCATTCAGCATCCACGGGACCTAAATTGAATACGATGTCTGCGAACTTACCGCGACCACCCGTTTGCTTTTTGAGTGTCTCGCGATGCTCTACAGTATTTACAAATGCATATTTGTACGCTACCTGAGGGGCCCCTTGGTTTACTTCTACTTTGAACTCACGGCGCATACGATCCACGATGATCTCGAGGTGCAGCTCTCCCATTCCTCTCAAAATGGTCTGGCCTGTTTCCTCATCGGTATTCACACGCAAGGTTGGATCTTCTTCGACCAGTTTGGCAATGGCCATACCCATTTTATCTACGTCGGCTTGCGTCTTGGGCTCAACCGCAACGGCGATCACCGGCTCGGGAATAAACATGTTCTCGAGTGTAATAGGATGGTTTTCGTCGCAAAGCGTATCTCCGGTCTTGATCTCTTTAAAACCAACGGCGGCTCCAATATCACCAGCCTCGATAAAGTCAATAGGATTTTGCTTATTGGCAAACATCTTCATGATACGGCTGATACGCTCTTTTTTACCGCTGCGTACGTTGAGTACATAAGACCCGGCATCGAGACGACCCGAGTAGGCACGGAAGAAGGCCAAACGACCCACAAACGGATCGGTCATGATCTTAAAGGCAAGCGCCGCAAAAGGCTCCTTGGGGTCGGCCTTACGAGTCAGCTCTTCGCCTGTATCGGGGTTGGTTCCTTTGGTATCGGGGATATCAATGGGAGAAGGCAGGTAGCGACAAACGGCATCCAATGCGGTTTGCACCCCTTTGTTCTTGAAAGATGATCCGCACATCATGGGAACGATCGACAGATCGATGGTCGCCTTACGGATGGCCTCGTGGATTTCTCCCTCGGAAATACTGTTGGGATCTTCAAAGAATTTTTCCATCAAGGTGTCGTCATACTCGGCTACGGCCTCCACCAGCGAAGCCCTCCACTCCATGGCCTCATCGACCATGTCAGCAGGAACATCGATCTCGTCGAAGGTCATTCCTTCGGTCTCGGCGTGCCAGATGATCCCCTTCATTTTGATCAGATCGACCACTCCTTTGAAATTATCCTCAGCACCAATGGGCAATTGCAGCGGCACGGCTTTTGATCCCAGCATTTCTTTTACTTGCTTGACCACGTTCAAAAAGTCAGCACCGGCACGGTCCATCTTGTTGACGAAACCAATACGGGGAACGCCATAACGATTGGCCTGACGCCATACGGTCTCTGACTGGGGCTCAACGCCATCCACGGCAGAAAAAAGGGCGATCAGTCCATCCAGAACACGCATGGAGCGCTCTACTTCTACAGTAAAGTCCACGTGACCGGGGGTATCGATGATGTTGAAATAATAAGGCTTGGTGTCGGCAGTATTCTTTCCCTTGTCGGTAGGAAAGTTCCACTTACAGCTCACCGCGGCAGAGGTGATGGTGATCCCTCTTTCTTTTTCTTGCTCCATCCAGTCGGTGGTAGCGGCACCTTCGTGCACCTCTCCAATACGGTGGATCATACCGGTGTAGCGAAGAATTCGCTCAGTGGTAGTGGTCTTACCGGCATCGATGTGCGCGGCGATACCAAAATTGCGTTGATACTTTAAGTCTGCCATGGTGGTTGAATATGAATTTTAAGGCCGCAAAGGTAGGGGAAAAACCATAAAAAAACCCCGCCATGGCGGGGTTCCTGAATTATGTGTCCATAAACTGTGTGGCTGAATTATTTTTTCTTTCCCAGCGGAGCGGCAATGCCAATGGCATGCTGAAAATGATAGTTGGCCGTTTCGTTGGTAACAGGAACGCGGTAAGTGGAGGTCACCACCACGCTGGCATCGCCCAGAATGTTCAATTTAAGCCCCAGACCGGCGGGCAGAAAAGCCCCATAGTGAACATCGAATTTGTGCATGCCCACACCTAACACCAGGTAAGGCTGAACATAGTACTCATCGGTGGTCATCATTGCATTGAGGGTGGCGCTGAACTCGAGCAGGGTACCGTTTTTGGTAATGTTGCGGCCGGGCATGGGATAACGCAGGCCGGAAACACCCAGCATGGCATTGAACGACATGCGGTCGCGCATTTGCTTGTAATAATTGACGGCGAATCCTGAATTCATCTCCGCCATTCGGGCAAAGGTCTTTTCGTTGATCACCGTGTTCAAAGAAGTAGAGCGGATACGCTGTGCCGAGGCAAAATCATTCATAAAAAAGCTAAATCCGATGGACTTGCCATTTTGGGCTTGTGCGGTGGTTGCCAGCAGACATCCGGCTATGATCAGGTTAAAGAACTTCTTCATAGAGAGATAGTTTGGGTTTTACGACACAAAAATAGCGGGTAAGTTCTATATGTTAAAATAAAAATATTTAGCCAAAAAAGAGGCGCGGGGGCGCATTTTTTAAAAAGGCCGGAACGACTTACCTTACAAGCCATGTTTTCGCCTCGATTTTTAGCCGTTTTACTGAGCCTGGGCGGTCTTTTGGTGGTCAGTCTGCCCCCCACTCCTTTGCTGGCCCAAAGCGGCTACCTGCGACCTGTGGTCATTGAGAAAAAAAGCGAGTACCACTTTTTGGTTCGAAAAGATCCGGAGCAAGCGCTCCTGGAGCTGGGCCGTGTTATCGAAAAGCCGGTCTACGACTTACGCTATGCCACGAACGATAATTTTACGGGTCAATCGCTCTACCCGCCGGGTACCGATGTCTGCTACCTGCGCAAGCCTGCCGCAGAGGCATTAGCACGGGTGGCGATCTCACTTAGACAAAAAGGATGGGGGCTGAAGATCTTCGATGCTTATCGGCCTTATGGCGTTACGGAGTTATTCTGGAAACTGATCGGTGATGAGCGGTACGTGGCTCATCCGGCCAAGGGAAGCGGACACAACCGGGGCATTGCCGTCGATCTGACCCTCATTGACCTACGCACCCAACAAGAATTGGACATGGGCACCGGCTTCGATAATTTTTCCGACACGGCACATCATAGTTTTACCGGCCTTCCGACCGCCATATTGCAAAACAGAAAACTACTTCGAGAAGCGATGATCGCAGAAGGATTCGTTGCCCTCGAAACCGAGTGGTGGCATTATTCCTTACCCAACGGGGCCAGGTTTGGGCTACTCAATCTTCCTTTTAAAAAAATAAAATGATGCCCGGCCAACTACGACAACACGCGAGCGATACGCTGCTCTCGTAACATCAGGTCGGCCAGCACAATGGCCGTGACGGCCTCTATGACCACCGGTACCCGAAGCGCGATACACAAGTCGTGCCGTCCTTTGATAACAAAATCTTCTTGCTGCCCGCTTGCTGTGTTAAGACTTCGCTGTTCTTTGGGCGTAGAGGAGGTGGGCTTTACAGCAACGCGAAAAACCAGTTCGTTACCATTGGTCAACCCACCCACAATGCCGCCGGCATGGTTGGTGCGGGTGAGGCCAACACTATCTTCGATCGCATCATTATGCTGACTGCCAAATAGCCGGGCCGCGGCAAATCCGGTACCAAACTCAATACCGCGTATGGCAGGCACCGCAAATACCGCATGCGCCAGTAACGACTCGGTGGCATCGAAAAAAGGCTCTCCCAATCCCACCGGAAGACCGGTAACGCGACATTCGACAATACCGCCTATGCTGTCCTTTTGCTCGATCGCAAGGGCAATACCCTGCTCAATATCGGTGCGCCCCCCTACCTCGATAAGGGTGGCCTTGACCTGCGCAGTGCCCAGCAACTTTTTAGCAACGGCACCGGCTGCCACTAAGGGCAACGTAAGTCG
>JBJTFT010000231.1:0-9296 GCA_046093525.1 Sphingomonadales bacterium
GATCGTCCCTGATAACTGACCAATGCTACCGGAAAAATAATATTGCTCGATTGCCCGGCTTCCTTTTGAACGGTGAGATTGATGTTGAGCGCACCCCGCGCCAAAAGCGAATCACCCCAGGGTATTCCGGCGGGCGTACTCGACGAAGGAGATACGAATTGATAACTGAGTTGCGCGGGTTGCAACTGCTTAAAAAGGGTTAGTAATTGCCTTGTAGAAGCTTCCAGTTTTTTAAATCCCGAAGGAAACTCGCCCGTTAAAAAGACCTGCACCTCGAGTGGCGAAGCAAGCTCCCCTAAGAGTGATGCTGTGGCAGGGCTAACGGTATAGCGCTTCTCGCTGGTCAGATCGAGTCGTAGGGGCACAAAACCAGCCAAGGCATTGACCAATACAAAAAGCAGTAAGGCAAAAGGCACTCCATAGCGATGCTTACAGATGATATGTAGGGGTCTTTTCATCTTAGCGTCGTATCAGATTACGAATGGTCAGCCCAAAGAATAGTAAGACCAAACTGAAAAAATAAATTACATCGCGGCTATCGATCAACCCACGACTAATGCTTTGATAGTGCTGATCGATGCCCAACCATTCGATCCAATAATCGGCCCCGGCCGTAAGCACCGGCAAGCGACTAATGGCCGTAAACCCATAATACAGTAACACAGAAAAGCCCAGCGCCAGTAAAAAGGCAACCACCGAATTGGCCGTCAGGCTACTGCAATACACCCCGATCATGGTAAAGACTGCCGACAGTAGTAGCAATCCCAGATAAGAACCAATGGTAGCGCCCTTGTCGAGCCCCTCGCCCGTTGCCAATGACTCAAGTGCGACTCCATAGATAAGAGTGGGGATCAAGGCTACCAGTACCACCAATAAGGCGCCGAGGTATTTACCGGCTACCAACTGTGCTTTGCTAAGCGGTTGAGTCGCTAACAGCTCATAAGTGCCCGTACGAAACTCTTCGGCAAAACTGCGCATGGTAATGGCAGGGATCAATAACAATAATAACCAGGGCGCCAACTGAAAGAATCGGTCGAGTGTGGCATATCCAAAATCGAGCAGATTGTCTTCGAACACAAACAAGACCAAACCGGCCGCAATTAAAAAAACGGCTACGGCCAAATAGCCGGTAAGGCTGCCAAAGAATTGTCTCAGTTCCTTTTTACAAAGGGGCCACATGGTGCTAAAGTACTAAGATAAGGGCAACAAAAAAGGCTGCCTCGGTAAGAGAGCAGCCTTTTTACAAGAGTTTATGTTTTATACGGCAAAGCTCTCACCACATCCGCAGGTGCGACTGGCATTGGGATTACTAAAGAAGAAACCCTTGCCATTGAGTCCGTCAGAAAAATCGAGGGTCGTATTGACCAGGTAGAGAAAACTCTTTAGATCGGTGACCACTTTAATGCCATTGTCTTCGAACTCCTGGTCCATAGGTCTTTTTTCATTGTCGAAATCAAGTTTATAACTCAATCCCGAGCAACCACCGCCCACTACACCGACCCGCAAGAAATAAGTATCATCTCCGGCTACACCGGCATCGTTGAGCAACTGCAATACCTTCTCCTTAGCCTTGTCACTTACGTAAATGATGTTGGCCATTTGAGCGGGGGCAACAACAGGTGCGGTCTCTACAGACATATGATCTTAGTGTACTCCTTTTTCTTCGAACTGTAACTCTTCGAGTCCGTTCTTTTTACGGTAATCATTGATGGCCGCCTTAACAGCATCTTCGGCCAATACAGAGCAGTGAATTTTTACCGGAGGCAGATTCAATTCCTCGACAATGGTCATATTGTCGATCTTAACGGCCTCATCGACGGTCTTTCCTTTTAACCACTCGGTAGCCAGCGAAGAAGAAGCAATAGCAGAGCCACAGCCAAAGGTCTTGAACTTGGCGTCTTTGATGATGCCGGTCGCATCATCCACCTCAATTTGCAAACGCATGACGTCGCCGCACTCAGGGGCTCCGACCAATCCGGTGCCTACAGTGTTTTTGCTCTTGTCGAGCGTTCCTACGTTCTTGGGATGCTGGTAGTGGTCGATTACTTTTTCTGAATAAGCCATAACAAATAAATTATTTCGATGTAAAGTTAAAAAAAATCAATGATGTGCCCACTCGATGGTATCGAGGTCAATGCCTTCTTTGAACATCTCCCACAGCGGACTCATATCGCGTAGTTTATTGACCGTGTTGGTCACTTGCTCGATGGTGTAATCGATCTGCTCCTCGGTAGTATAGCGACCGAGACCGAAGCGAAGTGAACTATGCGCCAGGTCATCGCCAAGACCGAGGGCCTTTAACACATAAGAAGGCTCCAGCGAAGCAGAGGTACAAGCCGAACCGGAAGAAAGAGCGATGTTCTTGTTAAAGCCCATCATCAATCCTTCTCCTTCTACGTATTTAAAAGAAATATTGGAGACGTGCGGTAAGCGATACTCTTTGTCGCCGTTCAGATACGACTCCTCTACTTTTAAAAGTGATTGCTCTAATTTATCGCGCAGCTTAACAATGCGGGCCGTGTCGGATTCCATCTCGTTCAGGCAGATCTCGCAGGCTTTTCCAAAACCAACGATACCGGGTACATTGAGCGTTCCGCTCCGCATGCCTCTTTCGTGTCCGCCACCGTCGATTTGCGCCGTTACTTTAACGCGAGGATTTTTGCGACGCACATACAGCGCGCCCACACCCTTGGGACCATACATCTTATGTGCGGTAAAGGCCATCAGATCGATACCGTCTTTGTTCACATCGACCGGGATCTTTCCTACCGCCTGCACGCCATCGGTAAAGACCAGCACCCCATGTTTGCGAGCTATGGCACTGATCTCGCGCATCGGCATCACCGTACCAATTTCGTTGTTGGCATACATGATGGCGATCAAAATAGTAGTGGGTTTAATGGCCGCTTCTAGCTCGGCCAGATCGATAAGTCCGTTAGGCTTTACATTCAAGTACGTTACCTCGGCCCCCTCTTTTTCGAGATGACGGCAAGTATCGAGTACGGCCTTGTGTTCAATGTTGCAAGTAATAATGTGATTGCCTTTGCTGGCGTACATCTCATAAACGCCTTTGATGGCCAGGTTATCGCCCTCGGTGGCACCCGATGTAAAGATGATCTCTTTAGGATCGGCTCCGATCAGTTTGGCCACTTGCTCACGGGCATAATCCACGGCTTCTTCGGCCTGCCAGCCGAAGGAGTGGTTACGGCTGGCCGCATTTCCGAAATTGTTGGTAAAATAGGGGATCATGGCCTCTACCACGCGAGGGTCACAAGGGGTAGTGGCATTATGGTCTAAGTAAATGGGAAACTGCAACATATGATGATTCTTAGTTTATATTGATAAAACGCGAAATTATCGCAAAAGGTTCTATCCGAATGTGCTAATTTCATTCTATTACAATTGTTTTACACTTATTAACAAAAACATGAATAAGATTGAACATATTGGGATCGCTGTTAGCTCGCTGGCCGAGTCTATTCCCTTGTATGAGAAGCTGCTAAATACCCCTTGCTACAAGACCGAAGCCGTTGAAAATGAGAAGGTCAATACCGCTTTTTTTAAGGCCGGCCCCAATAAGATAGAACTACTCGAGAGCACCGATCCTGAGGGGGTCATTGCCAAATTCATCGCTAAAAAAGGACAGGGGCTTCACCACATTGCCTTTGAGGTCGACGATATTGTCGCAGAAATGAAACGCCTCGAAGCCCGGGGATTTGTTTTACTGCAGCAAGAGCCCAAAAAAGGGGCCGATAATAAATGGATCTGCTTTTTGCATCCGCAATCGACCCAAGGAGTGCTCGTAGAGATCTGTCAAGAGATTCGCTGAGCCGACGATCATTCTTTTTCTGGTGCTCCCGATGCCGGGGATGACTCATTGAGCTTATCGCCCAATTTCTCTACTGCTGCTTGTGCCGCTAGTTGCGAAGCATCTTTTTTATTGAAGGCTTTTCCAATGGCAAGACTTTCGCCATTGAGCAGTGCCGCCACCGTAAAGAGCCGTCGACCGTTCTCTATTTTTTCTTCGATGGTCTCAAACTCCAATACCGATCCATTGCGGTTGGCCCATCCAAATAATTTATTTTTTTGATTGATCTCTAGCGTTTCCAGATCATCTACGAACATATGCGGCAGGATGATCTTTTTCATTACCCACTGTTCGGTGCGACGATACCCGATATCCAGGTAGATCGCTCCAATGAGCGCTTCGAGCGTATTGCCAAAAATATGACTGATGCGAAGCGATGAATCGCTTCGGTTATAGCGGGTGACTTTTTTAAGCCCCATGCGTAGGGCGATCTCGTTGAGCTGTTGGCGGTTGACCATCTTGCTGCGCATCTCGGTCAAGTAGCCTTCGCCCCTGTAAGGGTAACGCTTGAATAAATAATCGGCCACCAATGCACTGAGTATGGCATCGCCCAGGTATTCTAATCGCTCGTTGTTGGCATCGGCCGACTCACTCATGGAGCGATGGGTAAGGGCCGTTTGATAAAGATGAAGCGTGCGTGTTCGATAACCCAATACCCGGTAGAGCTCTTGCGAAAATTCGGTGGTAGAAAACCCCAGTAATCGTGTTAAGAGAGACAACAACACGTTAGGCGTTGTATTTACGAACGATCACACAAGCATTATGCCCTCCAAAACCGAACGTGTTGCTAAGGGCTGCACGAACAGGTCTTGACTGTGCCTTGTTGAACGTAAAATTAAGTTGAGGATCTATTTCGGGGTCGGCGGTAAAATGATTGATGGTAGGCGGCACTATATCGTGCATGACCGCTTTGATACTAGCGATCGCCTCGATTACACCGGCCGCACCCAGGCAATGGCCGGTCATCGATTTGGTAGCACTGATATTGAGCTGGTAGGCATGAGCCCCAAACACGGCCGTGATGGCCTTTACTTCGGCGCCGTCGCCTATGGGTGTAGAGGTACCGTGGGTGTTGATGTAGTCAATCTCATCGGGGCGCATACCGGCATCTTCGAGAGCGGCCAGCATTACGTTACGCGCACCCAGTCCTTCGGGATGCGGCGCCGTTATATGATAAGCATCGGCCGTAGCTCCGCAGCCCGCCACTTCGCAATAGATCGTAGCCCCGCGGGCAATGGCATGATCGAGATCTTCCAATACCAACATACCGGTGGCTTCTCCCATTACAAATCCATCGCGGTCCTTATCGTAAGGACGACTGGCCGTTTTAGGATCGTCGTTGCGCTCACTCATCGCCTTCATGGCATTGAAACCACCGACACCCGCCTCGCTGATCACCGACTCGCTTCCTCCTGTTAAAATAATATCGGCCTTGCCCAACCGGATCAAATTGAAGGCATCCATGATAGCGTTAGTGCTGCTGGCGCAGGCACTGACCACGGCAAAATTGGGGCCGCGCAAATTATGACGCATGCTGATCTGACCTGCGGCAATATCAAGGATCATCTTTGGAATAAAGAACGGATTGAACCGGGGAGTGCCGTCTCCTTTCGCAAAATCGGTCACCTCGTGCTGAAAGGTGGTAAGCCCTCCGATACCACTGGCAAATACCACCCCCACTCTGTCGGGATTGATGTTGTCTTTGCTAAGACCAGCATGTTGCATGGCCTGATCGCTGACCACCAACGCCAGCTGCGTAAATCGATCGAGCTTACGAGCCTCTTTGCGATCCATGAATTGCGTAGGATCGAATCCTTTGATCTCACAGGCAAATTTGGTACGAAACCGAGAGGCATCGAACTGGGTAATAAGGTCTGCGCCCGATACACCGGCCAGCAAATTATCCCAGTATTCACCCAGCGTATTACCAATCGGGGTGATGGCACCCATGCCTGTTACCACAACGCGCTTTAATTGCATACAGGAAAGATAAACTTTGTTTTTAAAAAAAACCGCCTTCCGAAGATCTGGTTAAAGATACAGGAAGGCGGTACGATTTTTTCCGTTCACGGAAAGATATACTGCGGAGGCAGCCGGCTTACTTGGCGTGTTCTTCCAGATAAGTGATGGCCTGACCCACCGTGGTGATGGTCTCAGCTTGTTCGTCGGGGATCGAGATGTTGAATTCTTTTTCGAATTCCATGATCAACTCAACAGTGTCGAGAGAGTCGGCACCCAAATCGTTGGTAAAGGAAGCGTCGTTGTTTACCTCGGCCTCTTCTACACCCAGTTTGTCAACGATGATCTTCTTAACTCTTGATGCAATGTCTGACATGATTTTTGATTTTGGTTTCAGCCTGCAAAAATATACTTTTTAGTCAATTCGACACAAGAAAGAAACTATTTTCAAAACACCTGCTAATCTATTGATACTAAGCAGCCTACTCGGATAAGCGGCAAAAAAGTCAAAAACCCCTGCCCGGGGTCATTGGCAGACATCAAAAAAAAGTGTATTTTCCAAGACAATGGCCCTAAAAATCATAGAGCACGGCAGCGAGGAGTACCGCCAAATGGTAACACTGCGCCACGACATCCTCCGAAAACCCCTTGGGTTGCACTTCGATCCGGCAGAACTGGATGGCGAGGCGCAGCACATGTTGATCGGGGCCTTCGAAGAGGAGCTGATGTTGGGTTGCTGCATGTTAGTAGAAGAAGATCCTCAAACCGTTCGGCTGCGCCAGATGGCCGTGTACAACGAAAAACAAGGCAAGGGTATCGGCCGGGCACTCATGAACTTTGCCGAAACCCTGGCTCGAGACAGGGGCTACAAGAAACTTACCATGCATGCCCGAAAAGATGCCCGAGGGTTCTACGAAAAAATGGGGTACCAGGCTTCGGGCGGAGAGTTTAGCGAGATCACCATTCCGCACCTGGTTATGGAAAAAAAACTCCTCTGAGGGCACTACTTTACTACCCGCTCGGTTTACTCCCTGTTTACATGACCCGCGATCATGTATTGAATCTAGTAACTCGTATGGATTCGTAGCTTAGCTTACAGTCGAGGGGTCTTTAGCTCCTTTTCGCTCACGCTCCACTCAGCCAATTTGTCTCCTTTGGTACCCATATACTCCACCTTAAGGATGCGCGATCCCCTGGGTCCACTTACCGATAGCTTACCGTAATTGTGTTTTTGATCGACCCCCAGTACCCGATAGGGATTATTTTTTTCGACGCCCCCAAATACATGCGTGGCCGACGTAAGCGGAGAAACGGTAATATCATAGAGCGGGTACGTTCCGGGGCGATCGACTTTTATGACTTCACTGTGATGCCGATCGCCGGTTAAAAATATCACCCCGTTTATGGCATAGGACTTTAAGAAATTCATAAACTCGTAGTACTCGGCCGGAAAATCTAACCAGCGATCGTAGGGAGAAACAGGATTGAGCACCTGACTGCCCACCGCAATGATCTTAAAGGGGGCATTGCTATTTAACAGGGCATTCTTTACCCAATCGAGTTGCTCGCGACCGATCATCACCTTATTGGGGTTAGGCTTACCATTGACCGAATCACGCTCGTTGTCCGCACTGCGCCACCAGCGGTCATCCAACAAGAAAAAATCGGCATCCCCATAACTGTATTGGGTATAAATACCCTGACCATTCATTCCGGCAGACGGATTACAGAAGTAGCTGCTAAACACCTTGCGGCTGGTTTCTTTTAAGTGATAAGAAGCGCCCATGTTGTTGGGACCATAATCATGATCGTCCCAAATTCCAACATGAGACATGGCCTTGAGCAGCGGTTGCAGTGTGGGTGTAGCGCGGTCGTGACTGGCGCGGTTCCAAAGCCCCCACTCGCTGTAATAATCGGCCTCGCGGGTATACCAGGCATCACCCAGCCAAAACATGAACGATGCTTTCTCGCGGGCCATGGCTAAAAAAATAGAATCATTGCTGCCATAGGGCGTACCGGGCCGGTCGTACGCAGGATCGTTGATGTAAGAACAAGAGCCCGCCAAAAAACTAAAGTCGGGCGCAGGCGTGCGCCATTGCCAAAGCACTTTGGTGGTCAGCTCTCCCCCGTACTCCGTGGGCTTTCCGTTTAGCAATAAGTTGTATTCGTAGGTCGTGTTAGGCTCTAGTCCGCCAATCGTAAAGTAAATAGGATTAAAGTGCAACCCTAATTCACCCCGGTAGGGCACCTCAAATGATGCCTTCTCTCCTTTTTTGCTAATGCGAAGGGCCGCCGACTTTACGGGAGGAGAAACCTCGACCCAGACTTTTGCATCGCGCAACTCCACCGGACCTAGCATCGGACCCGAAACCACCAGCGATTGTGCCAGTAAGGTCGTAGAGAGCAAAAGACAGAGCAGCAAAAAGGGAATACGATGCATGGCGGGTATTTTTCACAAAGTTATCTGTGAAAAATAAGCGATCGCAAAGTTTTTGTGACCTTTTGATTATTTATTCATCATCTGCTTGGCCTCTATGCTTAAAGTAGCATGGGGCACCGCACGAAGACGAGCCTTATCGATCAATTTGCCGGTAACACGGCAGATACCGTACGTCTTGCTCTCGATACGCATTAAGGCCTTTTCGAGATGATCAATAAAAGTGATCTGGCGGCTGGCCATCTGAGAGAGTTGCTCTCTTTCCATGCTTACGCTACCATCTTCCATGGTCATGTAGCGAGCATCGTCCATATCACCACCCTCGTCTTTACGGGTGATCAGTCCTTGCAGATAGTTCAACTCTTTTTTGGCTGCATCGAGCTTGCGCATGATGATCTCTCTGAATTCTGCCAGATCGCTATCGGAATAGCGCTGCATCGGACCCGTTACTACAGGTTGTGCACGAGTGTCTAGCACCGATTTGGTAAACTCAGGCTCGTACTTAACGGCACTCTTGGTGCTGGTCTTGGGAATGACCAGCTTGGCCGCACGGGGAGGTTCTTTTTTAACGACGGGTTTTACTTTGGGTTTGATGGATACCAGCGAACTGGGATCAACACCCCCCTTTTTGGCTGGGGCGGCCGGGGCTACTGCTTTGACGGCCGGCGCAGCAGGCTTAGCTGGTGATGCGGCGGCTTTAACTACTGGCGTAGCGGGTTTGGCTGGCGAGGCCGTGGCCTTTCCCTTGGGAGCGGTAGCTGGTTTGGCTACCGGAGCAAGTGCTTTAGCGGCAGGTTTGGCAGCAGGCTTTGCTACAGGCTTTGGCACTGGCTTTGCCTGTGGTTTTGCGGATGGTTTAGCCACCGGCTTCGAAGCATTTTTAACGGCTGCCTTAGGAGCAGGATGTTTGGCAACAGGCTTAGCCGCAGGTTTGGCAGCGGGCTTTTTGGCCACTGGTTTGGTTATCGCTTTTTTAGCAGCAGGCTTCGCAGGCGCTTTGGCCGCTGCTTTTTTTACAGCCGGTTTAGCCGC
>JBJTFT010000232.1:0-2682 GCA_046093525.1 Sphingomonadales bacterium
GGTCTGTACTTCGTCTCCGGCCTCGGGCACCAGTATCACAGCCGTTACATCGGCCAGCCCTGCGATCTCGACTTCGCTTTGCCCAACGCCTACGGTTTCGATCAATATCTGGTCAAAGCCGCAGCAGCGAAGCAGATCGGTCAGCTCAATGATCGTGGGGTGCAGTCCGCCCATCGATCCCCGAGTGGCCAGCGAACGGATGTACACATCGGGATGATTGTACCAGCTTGTCATTCGAATGCGATCTCCCAGTAAGGCCCCTTGATGAAAAGGAGAAGAAGGATCTACACAGAGTACCGCAACTTTTTTTCCTTGTGCGGTCCAATTGCTGATAAGCGCATCTACCAGCGTGCTTTTACCGGCACCGGGAGGGCCCGTGATGCCAATGACTGGTGTAAGTCCGGGCGGCAGTGAGACCAATAGCTCGCTATAGCCAGGTTGTTCATTCTCGACAAGCGACAATAAACGGGCCAAGGCTTTGTGATCTCCTTTTTTTGCTTCCTGAAGTTTTTCTTGCCACATAGCCGAGCAGATACGACGATTCCTTTCAAAGGTAAGCGGGATAGCGTTAATTTTATCGCATGCAGTTGGCAGAAGGCATATCGGTGGTGATTCCTAATTATAACGGACGTGCCCTTTTGCCGTTGATCTTGCCCCCTGCTTTTATGGCGCTGCAAAAGACCAACTTACCATTTGAGGTGATCGTTGCCGATGATGCCTCTTCGGACGATTCGGTGGGTTGGCTGGCATCCAATTATTCGGAAATAAAAGTAGTAGTGGCTACACAGAACGCAGGCTTTTCGGCAACGGCCAACAGGGGTATACGTGCGGCTCAATTCAATTGGGTCTTATTATTGAACAGCGATGTCATCTTGACCCCCGATTATTTCGAGCAGTTACTTCCCTACCGAACTATTCCTAACATACTAGGGGTCTCAGCGCGTATCATTGGCTGGGACGATGACCAGTTGCAAGAAGGAGGAAAATATCCTGTCTTACAAGGGGCCAAAATAAAGACGGGCTATGATTTTATTCCGATCGAGCCTACTACACAAGACCGATGGCCTTGTTTTTATTTGTCGGGCTCCAATGCCTTCATCAACAAATCGGTCTTTGAGACCATCGGACAGTTCAATGAATTATTCTCTCCCTTTTATGTGGAGGATGCCGAACTTTCACTCAGGGCCTGGCGATTGGGCTATGCCTCGTATTACGAGCACCGGGCCATTTGTCGCCATCGGCACGCCGCCACTATTTTATCGTCACAAAAAAAGAAAGCGGTCGACCGTATCTACAATCGTAACAAGTTCTTTTTGCATGCTATCCATTTGCAGGGAGCTACGCTTGTCAGCTGGATGATACAACTATTATTGGAGCTGCTGTTCAGGGTGCTGACCTTTAGACCCGGACTGTTATTGTCTTGCATCGATCTTATAAAAAAGATTCCAGCGGTACGCGAAAGTCGGAGAGCTTTGCGCAACTTACGCCCAGATAAAAAAGTAGTATCGGTTACGACTGTTTTTTTAGAGATCGTCCGCCAACTACCCGAAACGCAAATTAAAATTCTTAAACGATAACATGCGACCATACGATGTATTGATAGTAGGATCGGGGCTATATGGCAGTGTGTTCGCACATGCCTTGCACCAGATCGGCAAGCGCTGTCTGGTCATCGATCGTCGTTCCCATGCCGGTGGTAATATTTACTGTGCACAAAAAGAGGGAATCGATATTCACAGTTATGGCGCCCATATTTTTCACACCAGCGATAAGGAGACCTGGAATTTTGTGAATTCGTTCGTGCCTTTCAATCACTATATCAATTCACCGTTGGCGGTGTTTAAGGATAAGGTATACAATCTGCCTTTCAACATGAATACGTTTTATCAGCTGTGGGGGCTGCGCGATCCTAGTCATGTAAAGGAAAAGATTGCGGCGCAGGTAAAAGAGGCGGGTATCGATAGACCTCGTAACCTCGAAGAGCAAGCGATCAGTCTAGTGGGAACCGATATCTACGAAACGCTCATCAAGGGATATACCGAAAAGCAATGGGGAAGATCATGTAAAGAGTTGCCGGCCTTTATTATCAAGCGCCTGCCGGTTCGTTTTACCTTCGATAATAATTATTTTGATGATCGTTATCAGGGTATTCCCAGTGGCGGCTATAACCGACTAACAGAAGGATTGCTCAGTGGCATTGAGGTGCAGGTGGGACGCGATTACTTGCAGGAGCGAGATCACTTTGATGCATTGGCTGATCATATTATTTACACAGGGCCGATCGATGCTTTTTATGGATATCGTTTTGGATCGTTGGCCTATCGCAGTCTTCGATTCGAAGAAGAAGTGCTTGCCATCGAAAATTATCAGGGGAATGCAGTGGTGAATTACACTGAGAAAGAGGTGCCTTATACTCGTATCTTGGAGCACAAGCATTTCGCCTTTGGAAAACAGCCCCACACGGTCATTACCCGAGAGTTTCCACAATCGTGGCAACCCGGTATGGAGCCGCACTATCCGGTTAACGACGAACATAACAACAAACTTTACGCGCAGTATAGAGCACTGGCCGACGAAGAAACCCGTACGCTATTTGGCGGAAGACTTGCTGATTATAAATATTACGATATGCACCAGGTGATCGCTTCGGCCCGGGTAAGGGTGCGTCAATTTATAGAAACC
>JBJTFT010000233.1:0-6159 GCA_046093525.1 Sphingomonadales bacterium
TATAAGAGCTTATAAGTGACAAAGATAAGCTATTTGCCGGACCCTGGGCTGTTCCTTGTTTCGCTGAAAAATTGTCAGCGTTCAACAACGAGGCACAGCTTTTTAAGCCATTTCTGACAATATCTACTGACAAAAATTACCACGAACAGACCGTTTCGGCCGCTGGCATGCTATTTAGGATATATTTGCCGCCCGCCGGGGCGTGGCGCCCACCGGGTTAACCATTCATAACAAAATCAATTTAAGCTCTGGCCAAGAAAGTCAATGTTACTCCGCTTCACGATCGCGTGATCGTGAAAGCCGCTGCCGCCGAAGAAAAGACCGCCGGTGGTATTATCATCCCCGACACTGCCAAAGAAAAGCCGCAGCGTGGTACTGTTGTTGCTGCCGGGCCCGGCAAAAAGGATGAGCCTGTAACCGTCAAAGCGGGAGATACAGTCCTCTACGGAAAATATGCCGGCACCGAAATTCAGATCGAAGGTGTCGATTACCTCATCATGCGCGAATCAGACATTCTCGCTATCGTCTAACTATACCGGTAAACCAAATAAGAAATTATCAAATCCAATACCATGGCAAAACAGATTTTTTTCGACATCGAAGCAAGAAATAGAATGAAGAAGGGCGTGGATACGCTCGCCAATGCAGTTAAAGTTACACTGGGCCCCAAAGGTAGAAATGTGGTCATCGAAAAGAAGTTCGGTGCTCCCCAGGTTACCAAAGACGGCGTTAGCGTAGCCAAAGAGATTGAATTAGAAGATCCCATTGAGAACATGGGTGCACAGATGGTAAAAGAAGTAGCTTCTAAAACCGCAGATATTGCCGGTGATGGTACCACTACTGCTACAGTACTGGCCCAATCTATCATCAGCGAGGGACTCAAGATGGTGGCCGCCGGTGCCAACCCGATGGACCTCAAAAGAGGCATCGATAAGGCCGTTTCGTTGGTGGTAGGTAGTCTGCACGCGCAGAGCCAGACCGTGGGCAGCGACAGTAAGAAAATTCAGCAAGTGGCCACGATCTCTGCCAATAACGACGAGACGATCGGTAAGTTGATCGCCGAGGCGTTTGGCAAAGTGGGTAAAGAAGGGGTGATCACCGTAGAAGAAGCCAAAGGAACCGACACCACCGTAGACGTGGTTGAGGGAATGCAATTCGACCGCGGTTATATCTCTCCCTATTTTGTAACGAATAGCGAGAAGATGGAAGCGGAATTGCAAAATCCTTATATCCTGATCTACGACAAGAAGATCAGCAATATGAAAGACATTCTGCACATTCTCGAGAAAGTAGCACAAGGCGGTCGCCCGCTGCTGATCATTGCAGAAGATCTCGAGGGAGAAGCATTGGCTACATTGGTGGTCAACAAACTGCGCGGTACACTTAAGGTTGCGGCCGTAAAGGCCCCTGGCTTTGGCGATCGCCGCAAAGAGATGTTGCAAGACATCGCCATCCTTACCAAAGGAATTGTGGTAAGCGAAGAGCAAGGTTTCAAGTTAGAGAATGCCGACCTTACTTACTTAGGACAAGCGGCCTCTGTTACTATCGATAAAGACAACACCACGATCGTTGGCGGTAAGGGTAAGAAAGAAGATATCACGGCCCGTGTTAATCAAATCAAAGCCCAGATCGAGACCACAACATCCGATTACGATCGCGAAAAATTACAGGAGCGTCTGGCTAAGTTGAGTGGTGGGGTAGCGGTACTTTATGTTGGGGCTGCCACCGAAGTAGAGATGAAAGAAAAGAAAGACAGGGTGGATGATGCCTTACATGCTACCCGTGCTGCGGTAGAGGAAGGTATCGTGCCCGGGGGTGGCGTGGCTTATATCCGTGCCATCGAATCGCTCGATGCCAAAGTAAAAGGACAGATCGAAGATGAGCAAACCGGTATGGCCATTGTGCGTCGTGCCCTGGAAGAGCCCATGCGTATTCTTACCGCAAACGCAGGTATCGACGGTTCTATCGTGGTACAGCGTATCAAAGAAGGTAAGGCCGATTTTGGTTTCAACGCTCGCACAGAAGTATACGAGAACTTGTTTAAAGCGGGTGTAATCGATCCTACCAAAGTAAGCCGAGTAGCGCTCGAAAACGCCGCCTCTATTGCCGGTATGTTGCTGACCACAGAGTGTGTGGTAGCCGACAAGCCCAAGAAAGAGGAGCCTCATGCTCATCCGGCCCCTGATATGGGCGGTATGGGTGGATATTGATAATCAGCTACTTATATTTTTATGGCAAGGCCTCACCATTCGGTTGGTGGGGCCTTCATTTTTTAAATTTCCCCTATCGAATTGCTTCTTTTTTTCCGAAATATTCCTACTTTTAGTCGCTCGGATAATTTAACATCTCATTTAATTAAATCCACCCATGAGAAATTTTACACTTTTTTTAATTTCCTTGCTGTTATTCTCGTCCGTATTTGGTCAGAATCAGCGCTTTTGGACACCTGTATCGGAGTCTAGCCTGGGCTATGATGTTTTCGCTGCTGCCCAGTCGAGACGTCCCGAAAACGTAAAACTGTTTCGTTTGCAAGAGGCTGCCTTTAAGCAACTGGTAGCCCAAGCGCCCATGGAGGCCGATCAGCGCGTAACGCAATCTTCTTTTTTGGTCGAGTTTCCCATGCCCGGTGGAGAGATCAAGAAATTCCGAATCGTAAATGCTCCTGTGATGGCGCCGGAATTACTGGCCCGCTATCCCGGAATCTATTCATTTGCCGGACAGGGCGTCGATAATCCCGAAGACAACATCAGATTCGATGTTTCTATGCACGGGGTGCACGCCACTATCCTGAACCGCAATAACGAACCTGTTTATGTAGACAAGGTTCACAACGATGTATATCGGGTCTCTCACAGAAGAGATTACACCGATGTGCCTGCTAACTTCGAGTGCCTTACCGAAGATATCGTCAACGAAGCCGCCGGCAATGCTCCCGAGAATGCCGATGATGGTCTACTTAGAACATACCGGTTGGCTATGATATCGGGTGCAGAGTTTTCGTTGCACTTTATTCCTGCCGGAGGGTTACCTACCCTGGCCGATAGCGTAGGCGCAGTGCTTGCTGCCCTCAATAGTCATATGACACGTGCCAATCAGGTCTATGAAAGGGATTTTGGCGTGCGTATGGTCTTAGTGGCCAACAATAACCTGATCATCTACTTTAACCCTGCTACGGATCCAATTGCCAACCCTAATTCTCCTGTTGGTACTACGTCAATGGCTGCCATCGATGCTGCTATCGGAAACGGAAACTACGATGTAGGACATACTGTGAGCAAAGGTGGCGATAATGGAAATGCCGGTTGTATCGGGTGTGTGTGCAACAATACCAATAAAGGAAGAGGATGGACCGTTTACGGCAATCCTTCGTTACTCGAATTTTATGTAATTGATTATCTCGCGCACGAATTAGGTCACCAGTTTGGAGCCAACCATACTTTCTCTTTCAATATCGAAGGTACCGGCGTTAATGTCGAGCCCGGCAGCGGTGTGACCATTATGGGATACGCCGGTATTACCGGAGCTACTACCGATGTGGCACCTCATAGTATCGCCATATTCTCCGTTAAGAGTATCGAGCAGGTTACCAACTATATCAGAAACTCAACCGGAAACTCCTGTGTCGTTACTACCGCCACCGGTAATACGGCGCCCACGGCCAGTGCCGGCAATGATTTTACCATCCCATTCTCTACTCCCTTCAGGCTTACGGGTACGGCAACCGATGCCAACCCCAGCAATGTACTTTCGTACAATTGGGAGCAGATCGACAACCGAGCCTCAACAGCGGTCCCTACGGTTCCTGCTGCTAGCTCTACGGCTACCGGCCCGCACTTCAGAACTTTCTTGGACTACAGCGTTCCTCAACGAATTCTTCCCTCGCTGCAGTATATCCTCAACGGAACCAACAACGACAGATGGGAAGTATTGCCCGCAGTTCCCAAGAACCTCAACTTTAGATTCATCGCTAAAGACAATCATCCCGGTGGCGGCAATACCAAGTCGGATGACATGATCGTAACGGTCTCCAATCTCGGCCCCTTCCTGATCACTTCTCAAAATGTGGCTACCGAGTGGACGGCGGGTAATGCGGAGACCATCACCTGGTCTGTCAATGGAACTACCGGTGCACCCGTTAACTGCGCTAACGTAAGAATATCGATCTCTACCAATGGTGGAACCAGCTTTACCACACTGGTGGCCAGTACACCTAACGACGGGTCGGAGTCGATCATCGTTCCCAGTACGCCCAGTACCACGGTGCGCAGTATGGTAGAGGCTGTCGGCAATATCTTCTTTGATATCAACAATGCCAACATCACGATCGTTCCTCCTCCTTTTGGATTTACATTCAATCCTACAACACCTGCTACAGCAGCTTGCCCTGCACCTGCTAGCATGTCTATATCATTGGGAACAGCTTCGAACGGTGGATTTACCGGTAACGTGGCATTGAGCGCTACGGGCAACCCTGCCGGTACCACGGTCAGCTTCTCTTCCACCACCATTGCCGTAGGGGGAAGCACAAATGTTACACTCAATGGAACCAATACGCTGAATGCCGGTACGTACAACATTACGGTAACTGGTACCAGCACAGGAGCTCCTACTCGTACAGCTTCGCTTAGCTTTACGGTTCAGTCCGGTGCAGGTCCGGCCATTACAACTCAGCCTACCAACCAAACGACTTGCGTAGGAGGTAATGCTACGTTTACGGTAGCTTCTACCGGAACCTATCAATGGCAAGTAAATACCGGTGCCGGATTCGCTAACATCAGCGGTGCTACCAGCGCTTCGCTGGTCGTGAGCGGTGCTACGTCCTCTCAGAGTGGCAACAGCTATCGTTGTATCGTCAATGGACAGTGCGGTAGTACCACTTCTTCTGCTGCTACTTTAACGGTCAATACGCTGCCGGCCATCGTAGGTAACCCCGTTAACGTTGCCGAGTGTACCGGAACAACCGTATCTTTTGCGGTCACAGCTTCTGGAACCGCTCTCACGTACCAGTGGCAAGTAAGCACCGACAACGGCGCTACCTTTAGTAATATTTCGGGTGCTACGGCAGCTACCTATACCATCGCTTCTACCGTGTTATCACAAAACGGAAATCGTTTTCGTTGTGTCGTATCCGGTGCTTGTACGCCCTCGGTAACTTCTACCGCGGCCACACTTACCCTGAGCGCAGCTCCCATTATCACCGCAAATCCGGTGGCTACCACTGTTATTTGCGAAAGAGCCTCTACCAGCTTTGTAGTAGCGGCTACCACGCCTGTGGGTACGCTTACTTACCAGTGGCAGGCCAGCGCCAATGGCGGAACTACCTGGACCAACATATCAGGGGCTACCAATGCAACTTATAACCAGACCAATGTACCTGCTACTCAAAATGGATATTTGTTCAGAGCGGCCGTCACCACTAGTTGCGGTACGATCTTCTCCAGCAGCGTAGCGCTTACCGTTAACACGTTCCCCGTCATCAGCTTTGGAACCGTACCAGCAGAGCTTTGCCGCTCTGACCGTCCTGTCGCCTTAACGGCTACGCCTGCCGGTGGTACCTTTAGCGGTAGTGGTGTGAGTGGATCTACCTTCAACCCGGCGGCTGCCGGTCTTGGAGAGAAGACCATCACGTATACTGCCTCTAATGCCGGTTGTCAGTCTACCGATAGTCGCATCATTATTGTAGAGCAGTGCGCTGAGCGTCAAATACCGCTCGACAATCCTGCTTCACTGACCTTGTTCCCCAATCCTAACACAGGTCGTTTCGGTGTGCGTGTGAATACCGACCTCTACACCAAGTTCGGACTTCGCGTTTACAACAACCTGGGACAACTGATCCGTACCCAACAAGTAACGGGCGTGTTCTTTGGACAGGTGATCGCGATGGAGATGACGCAACTTCCTAATGGAACTTATCACCTTATGTTCAGCAACGATGAAAAGGGAGAGACCATCATCAGAACGATCTCGATGGCGATCTATAAGTAATCATTTCTTATCGTAAAGGCATCCCGTTCGGTTATACCGGGCGGGATGCTTTTTTTTATGCTACCTTTGCCGCCGCAATTCGTTACCTATGATAAGTGTCAAAGATCTAAAGCTAGCCTACGGAAAACGAGTACTTTTTGAAGAAGTAAACCTCAATTTTACCAAGGGTAATTG
>JBJTFT010000234.1:0-14105 GCA_046093525.1 Sphingomonadales bacterium
TGCGGACTGGACGGGATGCAGACGCTACGGTCTGCACTTTGCTCGAATGCTGACGCTTCAGTCAGCACCCCGACAAGCTATGCTTCGTCGGTGGCCCGCGACAAAAACAAAAAAGCCCCTTTTAGAGGGGCTTTTTGCGGACTGGACGGGACTCGAACCCGCGACCTCCGCCGTGACAGGGCGGCATTCTAACCAACTGAACTACCGATCCGTTGCCCGATTTTTCGGGACGGCAAAGATAAGCGCACCCAGTGGTTCTTCCAAAACTTTTTGCCATTGCGGCGGCCTTATCGGGCGGGCAATGAGCCTATTAGATATTGTGCAGAATACGTAATTTAGCCCCCTTAGCACGCTCTATGCCACAAGATAAAAACCGTCAATTCATCGATTTCGAAAAGCCCATCAAAGAGCTGATCGAAGAGATCGCCGACCTGCGTCAAAAGGCAGAGAAAGGAAAGGTCGATTACAGTCAGGTCATCGAAGAGTTGCAAGCACAAGTATTGCAAAAGCGTCAAGCCATTACAGGGCAGCTGACCAGTTGGCAGCGGGTTCAACTCAGTCGGCATCCCGATCGGCCTTACACACTCAAGTACATAGATAAAATGACCGATAATTTTATCGAGTTGTACGGCGATCGCAATGTAAAGGACGATAAGGCCATGGTCGGAGGATTCGCCACACTCGGAGGGCAAACGGTCATGATCATCGGGCAGCAAAAAGGGATCAATACCAAAACCCGTCAGCTGCGCAATTTTGGAATGGCCAACCCCGAGGGCTATCGCAAGGCGCTTCGCTTAATGCGACTGGCCGAGAAGTTCAATAAACCCGTTATCACCCTTATTGATACGCCCGGTGCGTTTCCGGGACTTGAGGCCGAAGAGCGCGGACAAGGCGAGGCCATTGCCCGAAACATCTACGAAATGATCCGCCTTAAGGTGCCTGTGATCTGTGTGGTCATTGGGGAGGGCGCCAGCGGTGGTGCACTGGGTATAGGGGTGGGCGATCGGGTATATATGATGGAGAATACCTGGTACACGGTCATTAGCCCCGAAAGTTGCTCCTCTATTCTATGGCGCAGTTGGGATAAAAAAGAAGTGGCAGCCGAACAACTTCGCCTGACGGCCGATAAGATGCTTTCCTTTGGTTTGATAGACGGAATTATACCGGAGCCGCCCGGGGGGGCGCATTGGGATTACGACGAGGCTGCTCGCATTTTAAAAGAACATTTGATCGGGGTACTCGCTACACTACGCGATATTCCTGCCGATAAAAGGGTCAATGACCGGATCGAGAAATTCGGTAAAATGGGATTCTGGGAAGAGGCCTGAGTTAACTTACAGTAAGAGGTCTGATTGGCCCTACAGCAGGTACGTTACACCTTGCTCGGCTATCTCGGTATTCGGAAAGATCGTACGCGCTTCGTTTTTAAATTCATCCAGCTTTTCGTATTGGCTGCTAAAGTGCCCCAGCAGTAGTCTGTTGACGTTTGCCTTTTGCGCCAGTAGAGCGGCTTGCTTGGCGGTGGAGTGAAAACGGAGTTCGGCTTTCTCTCGTTGGTCGTCTAAATAGGTAGCCTCGTGATAGAGAAGGTCGTATTCACGAATATGGTCGAGTAGCGATTCGGTGTAGCGGGTGTCGGCACAGTAGGCATAGCGGCGAGGACGCCCTTGAGCGGCTTGTCGTTTACGGGTAACTGTTTTTTCGCAAAAGCTGAATCCGTAGCAGGTAATGCGATGGTCGGTGGCAAAACAACTGACCTCAACATCTTCTGTGTCCAGCAGCAGGCCGGGTTCGGCAATTTCCTTTACCTGCAACGAAAAGGGCAGTCGGGTAGAGGCCACTTGTAATTGCAGGTCTAGTATCTTTTTTAAGGGCGGCGGGCCAAACACTACCAGGTCTTGCTGGCGATTGAGCAGCCCGAAACTGTTGATAAGGCCGATCAGTCCAAAGTAATGATCGCCGTGCAAGTGCGAGATAAAGATATGCGAGATGCGGCTGTACTTTATTTTATAGCGCATCAATTGCAACTGGGTGCCTTCGCCGCAGTCTACCAAGAACTTTTGATTGTCTATGTGAACGAGCTGGCTGGTGGGGAGCCGCTCATAGGCGGGCACCGCCGAATTATTTCCTAATATGGTTACGGAGAACATAAGAATCAGTCTGGCAAAAATTCATTGTCGAGCAGCTCACGCTCGATCTCTTCCATCTGTACAATATCCCAGGCCTCACTCTCGGTGGGGGTACTGTTGAGCAGCTCCAGTAACTCCTCTTTATCGAAGGTTTCCTCTACCGCGGGCTGCAACGAGCAAACTACGAACGATCGGTTTTGCTCGTAGAATTGTTGTTGCAATTGCAATAGCGCACTGGCACCGGCAGGGTCAATTGCACTAACGGCCGTCATGTTTAACACAATATTGCCCGGCGTATCAGACGATTTAACATCCGATTGCAGGTAGGGCGACAGTTTTTGGCTTAACTCGGCTGCCATAGTAGCAGAAAAGCAGGCTGTCGTAACGCTTACTACCTGAAATCGCTCTTTGGTATCAATTTTGACTTCCATAGGAGAAAACAGCTATTTTATTAACAGGGGTTTATAACCTGTCGGGACCCGTTCCCAAATTTATTTGTTAATATTGTAACAACAGTAATAATCTGTAAAATGGATAATAATTTTTCTGCGCAGGTCAAAGAGATCATTTCGTTCAGCCGCGAAGAAGCCCTTCGGTTGGGAAATGATTTTATTGGTACCGAGCATCTATTGTTGGGATTGATCAGAGAGGGTGACAACACGGCTTTGCGCATCCTAAAGAGCTTTAACATCGATCTATATGAGCTACGAAAAGAAATTGAGTTGGCGGTAAAGGATAAGACCGGAAAGAATGTAGCCAACATCAATTCACTGCCCCTTACCAAACAGGCCGAAAAGGTAATTCGGGTTACGGTCCTCGAGGCCAAGGCACTCAAGAGCGCCACGGTAGAGACCGAGCATCTGATGCTCTCTATCCTCAAGAACAAAGAGAATATCGCCACCCAGATCTTAAATCAGTTCGATGTCGATTACGATCTTTTCAGACAAGAGCTGGGTATTGTAAAGTCGAACGAGCCCAAGGCTGAGTTTCCGGAAGAGAACGAGGAGGAGTTTGACGAAGAAAAGAAATTCAGCGCCTCTAAACCCCCGGGTAAGGCCGGTGCCGCTGCCAAGAGTAAAACGCCCGTACTGGACAATTTCGGCAGAGATATTACCCGAATGGCCGAGATGGGTTCGCTAGATCCGATCGTGGGTCGCGAAAAAGAGATCGAGCGCGTATCGCAGATCTTGTCGCGTCGCAAAAAAAACAACCCCATACTGATCGGAGAACCCGGAGTGGGTAAGACGGCCATTGTAGAGGGACTGGCCCTTCGTATCGTGCAACGTAAAGTGTCGAGGGTTCTGTTTGATAAGCGAGTTATCTCGCTCGATCTGGCGGCCCTGGTAGCCGGTACCAAGTACCGCGGACAATTCGAAGAGCGCATGAAGGCCATTATGAACGAGCTGGAGAAGAACCGCGACGTGATCTTGTTCATCGATGAGCTGCACACGATCGTTGGGGCGGGTGGCGCGAGTGGTTCGCTCGATGCCAGTAACATCTTTAAACCAGCGTTGGCTCGCGGAGAACTCCAATGCATAGGAGCCTCTACCCTCGATGAGTATCGCATGTATATCGAAAAAGACGGAGCGCTCGATCGTCGTTTTCAAAAAGTAGTGATCGATCCGCCCAGCGTAGACGATACGATCCAGATTCTCAATAACATCAAGAGCAAGTACGAAGACTACCATAATGTCAATTATGATCAGGAGGCCATTGACGCTTGCGTAAAACTGTCGGATCGCTATGTGACTGACCGATTGCTGCCCGACAAGGCCATCGATGTAATGGACGAGGTGGGTGCGCGGGTACATCTTAAGAACATCAATGTGCCCCAAAACATTACCGAGCTCGAGAAAAAGATCGAAGACGTAAAGACCGAAAAGAATAAGGTAGTTAAAAGTCAGAAGTTCGAAGAAGCGGCTTCGCTGCGCGATACCGAGAAGCGTTTGCAAGAAGAGCTCGAAAAGGCCAAGTCTGATTGGGAAGAAGAAAGCAAGCACAAGCGCTTTCCGATCGGCGAAGAAGACATTGCCGAAGTGATCAGTATGATGACCGGTATTCCAGTGAAGCGTATGGTGCAGGCCGAGACGGAAAAGCTGCGTCGTATGTCCGAGGATATGAAGGGCATGGTCATAGGTCAAGACGAGGCGATTCAAAAAGTGGTCAAGGCTATTCAGCGAAACAGGGTTGGACTCAAAGACCCCCGCAAGCCGATCGGTACATTTATTTTTCTGGGACCGACGGGTGTGGGTAAGACCGAGCTGGCCCGTTCGCTCGCTCGCCATATGTTCGACTCCGAGGAATCGCTCATTCGTATCGACATGAGCGAATACATGGAAAAATTTACAGTGAGCCGTCTGATTGGTGCCCCTCCCGGTTATGTGGGGTACGAAGAAGGAGGGCAACTTACCGAAAGGGTTCGCCGTAAGCCATACAGCGTCATCTTGCTCGACGAGATCGAAAAAGCGCATCCTGATATCTACAACATCTTGTTGCAGGTGCTCGATGATGGTCAACTGACCGATGGCTTGGGTCGTAAGGTCGATTTTAAGAATACCCTCATCATAATGACCTCTAACATCGGGGTTCGGCAATTAAAGGATTTTGGCGCGGGCGTGGGCTTTACAACGGCATCGAAGCTCGAGAACGAAGAAGAGGCGAACAAGGCGGTCATCGAAAAGGCACTTAAAAAGACCTTCTCTCCCGAGTTCTTGAATCGCATCGACGATGTGGTCATTTTCAATAGTCTTTCGCGCGACAACATCTTCCATATCATCGATATCTTGATGAAGGGGGTCATGAAACGCCTGACCAACCTGGGCTTTAGCATGGAGCTGACCGAAAAGGCCAAGAACTTTTTAGCCGATAAAGGTTACGATGTACAGTTTGGTGCGCGCCCGTTGCATCGCGCCATTCAGAAATACCTCGAAGATCCACTGGCCGAGGAGATCTTGAACATGCAGGTAAAGGCCGGCGATGTATTGATCGCCGATGCCGACGAAGAGAACGCAAAGCTATTTTTTACCCTGCAGCAGACAGTTCCTGCTCCAAGTAAGGCTAAGTAAACTTGCCTGTAAATATTAATGATAAAAAGGAGCATCATTACGGTGCTCCTTTTCTATTTTTGAGCCGTGACTGCTAAACCTATCATCATTACCCTCGACGGCTGGTCCAGTTGCGGAAAAAGCACGTTGGCTAAGGCATTGGCCAAAGAACTTGGCTATGTATTTGTCGATAGTGGCGCCATGTATCGGGCGGTTACACTTTATTTGCTACGCAACAATATCGATATCGCTAACGAACAACAGGTGCAGCATGCATTGGCCCACATCGAATTGAATTTTGTTTTTAACCCGACACGAGGCGCCAGTGACATGTTACTAAATGGCGAAAATGTAGAATCGCTGATCCGCGAAATGAAAGTGGCCGAGCAGGTTAGTAAGGTAGCGGCATTGCCGGCGGTACGAAAGTTCGCCGTGGAGCAGCAGCAGCGTTTGGGGGCGGCCAAAGGAATTGTAATGGACGGCAGGGATATTGGAACGGTCGTGTTTCCACAGGCAGAATTAAAGATCTTTATGACCGCCGAGCAAGAAACCCGTGTGCGCCGCCGCTATCTTGAGTTAGCCGCCAAAGATCCGGGTATCTCTGCGGAGGCGGTCCGCGAAAACCTGACCCGCCGCGATCATATGGATGCCAACCGCGCGGAGAGCCCTCTGCGGCAAGCGCCCGATGCCAAAGTGTTAGACAACACGAATCTTACTCCCGAAGAGCAGTTTGCCATCGCCCTGCAGTGGGCTCGGGAAGCCATAGGATAGGCTCCCTTAGTCAATACGTGCTTGCTACGAGTTAGCGCTCGGCAATAGGCAAGTAGGCGATTACTTCTTTCTTTTGATATCGATCAGCTCCACTTCAAAGATCAGCATCGATCCACCGGGAATAGACATGTAGTCTGCTTCGCCATAACCGAGAGAGTAGGGTATATAAAAGCGGAATTTAGAACCGGTCTTCATCAACTGCAATCCTTCGGTCCATCCTCTGATGACGCCGGTCAGCGGAAAACTAATGGGTTGACCTCTGTCGTACGAGTTATCAAAACCTTTTCCGTCTAAAAAGGTACCCCGGTAATGGCAGGTAACGGTATCTGCTGCTGTGGGTTGTTCGCCGGTCCCTTGCACCAGCACTTCGTATTGCAGACCGCTGGCGGTGGTTGTAACCTCAGGCCTTTTCTTGTTTTGGGCTAAAAATGATTCGCCTTCTTGTTTGTTGAATTTCGATTTTTCGTTTTGCAAGCGTGTCATATAGTTGTTTAAAATGTTAGAGCAAGCTGCATTGTCCAGCAAGGTAGGTTTGCCTTGTAAGAAATCTGTTACGGCCCGCGAAAGCAGGGTGGTATTGAGTTGAGTAACGCCTTGTGTCTTGTAGTAAGCGGCCAGGCTTACGCCCAACGCATAGCTTACAGAATCGATATCGGTCTTTAATGACACCGCAACAGGGGCCGCTGAAGGGGCCGTCTTGCTGACTGCAGGGGTGGCCGGCTTAGCGGCTGTAGAGGTCGATTTATTGACGGCGGGTGCTACCTTTTTAGCAGGGCTGGTTTGTGCCATCATTACAGTGGCACTTAATAACGCAACGGATAATAGCATTGAATTTTTCATGGTCAACATTTAGGGCTGTAAAAATAAGGGTTCGTATTTTATTGCACGCTAATTTGAATATCTGTTTTGTAGTTTTGTGCTATGGAAAACTTTTTGCTTCCCATTCAGTTGCGCTGGGCCGATATTGACGCTAATTTTCATGTCCGTCATTCGGTCTATTACGATTGGGGGGCTATGTGCCGTATGGAGTTTTTGCGGGCCATGGGCCTTACCGAATCTGTCTTTCATCAATTACAGATCGGCCCCATTCTCTTTAGAGAAGAAAGTCGGTTTAAGCGCGAGCTTCAAATGGGAGACTCCGTTTCCATCGACTTGCACCTGGTCGCTGCCCGCCGTGATTTTTCTCGTTGGACCATCCGGCACCAGCTTTTTAAGAATAACGATACGCTGGCCGCTATTTTGACGGTCGACGGTGCCTTCTTGAATACGCATCTTCGCAAGTTGGCTGTTCCGCCCGCACTCGCCGGCGATACATTTGGTTCTATGCCCCGTGCTTCTGATTTTACCTGGTCGAACTGACCACTGCTGTTTGTAACGAGATCACCTTTTCGGGATATAGGTCTGCATGATCGCGGACGATCCGTTGTATGTAGCTGTTGTCTCTGTAGCGAATAACATGCTGCTTGAGGGCCTCTATATCGCTAGTGGCAACATGGTGGGGAACATACCCCATGCCATAGAACAGACCTCTTTCAATTAAAATGCAGGAGTAAGTATTTTTTTGAAGCCCCCGATCAATAATGGCAAAACTGGGTTGTGATTGTAATTGCCGGCACGCGTCCCTTACGCGTGCATTGTACAAGTCGGGGCTCTCTTTTTTCTGACAGGCGCCCTTGCAATGGCCTTCTTTGATCCCTTCGCATGGCTGCGTGGCCTCTTGAAAAAAGCAAAGGGTCGGACACAAATTAAACTCCCGCATCAATTTTCGCATTCGACTATGCGCGTCTACCAATAAATAAAATCGTTGTAGCGTGGGCAGGTTCTTTCGGTTTTTATCTATGATCAATCGCAGATAACCACGCTGGTCCTCGTAGGCGTGGATGCCGTAGCGGTCCTCGTTGTTTTTTTGCGCGGCATTAAAGCGTGGCCACCGGTGTTTGATCTCTGCCGATTCCAGCACCGAGGCCATCAGCGGCGTGGCGCATTCTGTATGCGAGATGCCATAAATGTGTTTGACCCACCGTTGCTTTTGCAGCCCGGGTGCGTCGTTGATAAAATGAGAGTTGACCCGGTAGCGAATATTGATGGCTTTGCCCACATAAATGACCTTCCCTTTGGCATTATGAAAATAGTACACACCGGGCCGGGCGGGTAGTTTTTCCCAATGTTCTTTGGGTACATAGGGTGGTAAAATGGATTCTTTTGAATTTCTCTTTAGGCTTTTTGCAATGTAGTGATGCTGGTCGGCGTCTAGGAGTCGCTTAAAAAGAAGGGCCGTGGCGGCACTGTCTCCTCCGGCGCGGTGACGATTCTCCAGTGGGATGCCAATGGAGCGACAGAGTTTTCCCAGGCTGTAAGAGGGAAGGCCCGGTAAGATCTGTCGGCTAAGCCGCACGGTACAAAGTTTGCTGCAATGCAGTTTATAGCCTTCTTGTTTTAGCTGTTCCTTGATGAACGAGTAATCGAATTGCACATTATGGGCTACGAATATCTGGCCTTGTAAGAGGGCGTGCACCTTTTCGGCGATCTGCGAAAACGAAGGGGCCGTGGCCACCATCTTGTCGGTGATCCCCGTCATACGTTGAATAAAGGGAGGAATGGGTTGACCGGGATTGACCAGGGTTTCGTAGGTTGCTGTTACCGAATGGCCATCAAAGAGGTGAATGGCGATCTCGGTGATGCCGTTAGCGGCCGCAAAAGACCCGGTGGTTTCTATGTCTACGATCGCATACATGCAAAAGGGGGCTGTAACGTACAATCAAAGGGCTAATTTCGTTAAAAATCTGAAGCGTGGTCGATTCGCAGATAGAGATGTTTCATAATCGTTTGCAAAAGCTTTCTCGGCACCTCGATAAACAGGCCCGCAAGCGCGGGGTCGGTTGCTACCGACTCTATGACCACGACCTGCCGGAGTTTCCCTTTTGTATCGACCGCTATGCCGACAAACTATATGTGGCCGAGTACAAAAGAAGACATGGTATGGACGAAGAGGTACACGGGCTTTGGTTGCAGCGTTGCTTGCACCAGATCGCGGTGTCGCTCGATACCAGGCCGGAGCAGATCTATACCAAACTTCGTCAGCGTAAACCCGGAAGGGGTGGTCAATATCAGCGGTCAGAAGAGATCCGAGAAGAGTTCTTTCGCGTAGAGGAAAATGGACTTTCTTTTTGGATCAATCTGACCGATTATCTCGATACCGGACTTTTCTTGGATCACCGCGATACCCGGGCATTGGTGCGTTCGCAGTCGAGCGGTAAACGAGTGCTCAATCTGTTCGCGTACACCGGTTCTTTTTCGGTGTATGCTGCAGCCGGGGGCGCCAGTGAGGTAACCACGGTAGATCTTTCGAATACGTATTTGGAGTGGGCCAAACGAAACATGCAACTCAACGGGTTTGCCCTTCAGGACCCTTCAGCAACAGGAGAGCATGGGTTTTCTTTTGTGCAAGCCGATGTAAAAAAGTATTTGCAACAGGTGGCCTCGTTGCGTTACGATATCATTGTAATGGATCCGCCTACGTTCAGTAATAGCAAACGCATGGACGATATTTTGGAGGTGCAACGCGATCATCCGATGCTCATTCGCGAAGCGCTTCGCATACTCAGCCCCGAGGGTATTCTTTACTTTAGCACCAATTTTACCAAGTTCGAGCTAGATAAGGCCTTGCAAGAGAGTTGCCTTGTTAAGGATATTACCAAAGCTACCACACCCTTCGATTTTGCAGGGCGCGCCAACCGATTTTGTTTTCGCATTCAAAAAAAAGAGCTTCCGTAGGAGCTCTTGTCAATTTTTTACCTATCTGATTCGCACGATCGGTGTGGTGTTGATTTAGACTATTTTACCTCGCGACCCATGTAGCGTGTCGCTAGTGGACAACTGGTTAAAGCGTCTTTAACACATCGTTCATGCTGCGAACGGCGGCGGCACTCTTATCGAAGGCTTCTTGTTCGGATGGGTTGAGTTTAAAGTCAACGATCTTCTCCCAACCGGTTCTCCCCACCGTTACGGGCACGCCCAAGCAAATATCGTTTTGATTGTACTCGCCATGCAGCGAAACGCAGCAGGTAAATAATTTTTTCTCGTCGCGCAAGATCGATTCTACCAGTGCAGCAGCGGCCGCACCCGGCGCATACCACGCCGAAGTGCCAATAAGGGCCGTCAGCGTAGCGCCGCCCACCATGGTGTCTTTTACAATTTTATCTTGCTGTTCTTGGCTCAAGAAGTCGGTAACGGGCACACTGTTCCAAGTAGCCATGCGAATGAGTGGGATCATGGTGGTGTCGCCATGTCCGCCTACTACAACGGCGTTCAGATCGGCGGGGCTGCAACCCAAGTGTAAACTCAATTGATATTTAAAGCGGCTGCTGTCGAGTGTTCCGCCCATTCCGATAATGCGGTGCTTGGGCAAGCCGGTTTGTTGCAGGGCCAGATAGGTCATCGTATCCATCGGATTGCTCACGATGATCAGGATGGCATTAGGCGAGTGCTTGAGGATGTTCTCGCAAACTCCTTTTACAATGCCCGCATTGACCCCGATCAGCTCTTCGCGTGTCATGCCGGGTTTGCGGGGCAGACCGGAGGTGATCACCACCACATCACTGCCTGCGGTCTTGGTGTAATCGTTGGTGCTGCCAACAATGCGGGTATCAAAACCCAGCAAGGTGGCGGTCTGCATCATGTCTTGGGCCTTGCCTTCGGCAATACCTTCTTTGATGTCGAGTAAGACCAACTCGGTGCATAGCTCCTTTCTGGCAATATTATCGGCACAGGTAGCTCCCACGGCACCGGCGCCCACTACGGTAACTTTCATTGGTAAAAATTTTTGCAAAGGTAGCAGTTTTGCGTTCAGGGTGGGCTCCCTTATCTTTGCGACCTCAATAATTTTCAATGGCAACAACGTCAGATATCAGCCGCGGGCTGATCATTAAACTAGATGGCAGTTTGTATTCGGTGGTGGAGTTCGGAGAGAACAAAACGGCGCGGGCCGCTGCCAAAGTATGGGCCAAATTAAAAGGGGTCGATAACAATCGCTCCATCGAAAAGACCTGGAACTCCGGAGACAATATCTTCCCCGTTCGGGTTGAGCGTAAGGCATATCAATTCTTGTATAAAGACGATACCGGCTACAATTTTATGGATAACGAGACCTTCGAGCAGGTGGCCGTTCAAGAAAATGTAGTGGACGCCCCCCAGTTCTTAAAAGAGGGGCAAGAGGTGAGCGTACTGTTCAATACCGAAACCGAGCTGCCCATGAGCGTGGAGTTGCCCGACAAGATCGTGTTGCAGGTTACGTATACCGAGCCCGGCTTACGCGGCGATACGGCAACCCGAACACTAAAGCCGGCCACGGTAGAAACAGGAGCCTCCATTAGTGTGCCCTTGTTCGTTAACGAAGGGGAGTTGATTCGCATCAACACCAAGTCGGGTGAATACGTAGAAAGGGTCAAAGAATAGATAGCCTTTGCAAGCAGGGTATTGAAAACATCCCTTTTGGTTATTTTATAGATTTTATACTAGCCCGGAATTTTACGATTTTGGGCTATTTTTTGCCCTTTTTGACTCAATTTTCCTCATTTTTTACCAAAAATCCATCAAAATCAATAAAAATTGCTCCGCTGCTGCCGGGCATTCCCTTACCTTAGCGGCCTGAGAATACCTGATCATCAACCTAAAATTTTAAAAATTGAAAGGCATGGACTTTAAACAGATTCAGGAGTTGATCAAAATGGTCAACAAATCCAACATCGGAGAGGTGACCATTGAACAAAAGGATTTTAAGGTAACGGTCAAGCAAAAGGAGGAACCTGTACAGCATGTGGTAGCTGCGGCTCCTGCGATGGCGGCCGCACCGGTTGCACCTGTTGCTGATGCGCCGGCTCCGGCTGCTGCTGCCCCCGACAAGCCCAAAGCGGCTCCTGCCACTGCCGATAATCTGGTCACCATTAAAAGTCCGATGATCGGTACTTTTTATCGCAAGTCTTCTCCTGACAAACCCAACTTGGTAGACGTGGGTAGCGATATTGCTCCCGGTTCGGTGCTCTGCATTATAGAGGCCATGAAACTTTTCAATGAGATCGAAAGTGAAGTAAAAGGACGCATTGTAAAAGTTTTGGTAGATGATGCCTCTCCCGTTGAATACGACCAGCCTTTGTTTTTAGTAGAGCCTGCTTAAGGCAAAACCTTTCTGCCATGTTCAAAAAAATTCTGATCGCCAATCGCGGCGAGATCGCCCTTCGTGTTATTCGCACAGCCCGCGAAATGGGTATCAAGACCGTAGCCGTTTACTCAACGGCCGATCGCGATAGTCTACATGTACGATTTGCCGATGAGGCCGTTTGTATCGGTCGCCCCCAGAGTAGTGAATCGTATTTGAATATCCCTAATATTATGGCAGCGGCCGAGATCACCAATGCCGATGCCATTCATCCGGGTTACGGATTTTTGGCAGAGAATGCCAAGTTTGCCCGTATTTGCAATGAGCATGGGGTTAAGTTTATTGGGCCCACGCCCGAGATGATCAATAAGATGGGCGATAAGATCACGGCTAAAGAGACCATGATCAATGCCGGAGTACCGGTGGTGCCTGGTGGGCAAGGCTTGCTGCAAAGCGTAGACGAGGCTAAGGGCCTTGCACGCGACATGGGGTATCCTGTTATTTTAAAGGCCACGGCCGGTGGCGGTGGAAAGGGAATGCGTATCGTATGGGAAGAAGTCGAGTTAGAAAAAGCCTACGACACGGCAAAGGCCGAAGCATTGGCCTCGTTTAAGAACGATGGCATTTACATGGAGAAATTCGTAGAGGAACCTCGTCATATAGAGATACAGGTGGCCGGCGATCAGTTTGGCAACGTGTGTCATTTGAGCGAAAGGGATTGTTCCATACAGCGTCGTCATCAAAAATTGGTAGAGGAATCTCCTTCTCCCTTTATGACCGAAGAGCTGCGATACAAAATGGGAGAAGCGGCCAAAAAGGCTGCGGCAGCCATCAATTACGAGAGCGTGGGTACCATTGAGTTTCTGGTCGACAAGCATCGTAACTTCTATTTTATGGAGATGAATACGCGGATACAGGTAGAGCACTGCGTAACCGAAGAAGTTATCAATTACGATCTTATCAAAGAACAAATACTCATTGCGGCCGGTCATCGTATCTCAGGGAAAGATTATTATCCGCAAATGCACTCTATTGAGTGTCGTATCAATGCCGAGGATCCTTACAATGATTTTCGACCTTCGCCGGGTAAGATTACCGTGGTACACCAGCCCGGGGGGCATGGGGTGCGGGTAGATAGCCACGTGTATGCCGGCTATGTGATTCCTCCTTATTACGATTCTATGATCGGAAAGCTGATCACCGTAGCGCAAACGCGTCAAGAAGCTATTCAGACCATGTATCGCGCGCTCAGCGAATATGTGATCGAGGGAGTTAAGACCACGATCCCTTTTCACTCGCAACTGATGCAAGACGAACGCTTCCGCAGCGGCGACTTCAACACGAAATTCCTGGAGGGCTTTACCCTAAAATAATTTTCGGGCGTACGGCCGGGCTTCTGCCAGTAGTATTCCTTTGCCGAAAGGGTTTACCCGCTAAGGGTGTATCTAATAACCAGCCGCCGAGTCGTCTCCTCTTTTGTCGGCCACGGCTTCGAATGTGCCATCGGGGCGTACCATGATCAGTTCGGTGCGGCCAATACCTCCTCGCTCTTTTCCGAATAGGTAGCCCATTTTTTGTAAGGCCGCTTTGGTGGTCTCCGGAAAACCTTTTTCGAATACCAGTTCGTCGGGTAGCCATTGATGATGAAACTTGGGTTTATAGACCGCGTCTTGCGGACTCATGCCGAACTCCAAAATATTCACCAGCGTTTGAAATATCTGCGTGGGAATGGTCGTACCACCGGGAGTGCCCACTACGAGGTAAGGCTTTCCGTTCTTGAGCACCAGGGTAGGGGCCATAGAGCTGAGCATGCGTTTGCCGGGTTGAATGGAGTTAGCCTCGCCGCCCACGGCCCCGAACATGTTGGGTACTCCGGGCTTGATGCTGAAATCGTCCATCTCGTCGTTGAGTAAAAATCCGGCGCCGCCGACTACGGTTTTGCTACCATACGAATTATTGAGCGTTGTAGTAACGGCCACGGCATTTCCGTCTTTGTCAATTACGGAC
>JBJTFT010000235.1:0-2546 GCA_046093525.1 Sphingomonadales bacterium
TTTTATGGCACCCACGGCTAGAATGGCTACCTGGGGTTGATTGATGATGGGAGTACCCATCAGTGACCCAAAGGTTCCTACGTTGGTAAGGGTAAAAGTGCCTCCTTGCGTGTCGTCGGCCTTCAGCTTTCCATGGCGAGCGGCATCGGCCAGATGGTTGACTTGTTTGGCCAGACCCACCATATTGAATTGATCGGCGTTCTTTATAACGGGTACGATCAAATTGCCGGAGGGAAGGGCTGTGGCCATTCCGATATTGATATCTTTTTTTACAATGATGTTGGTGCCGTCGAGCGAACAATTGATGAGAGGGAATTTCTTGATGCATCGAACGATAGCCTCAATAAAAAGAGGCGTATAGGTGATCTTGGTAGATTCTCGCTTTTCGAATTCTTTTTTAACGCGTTCTCTCCATAGCACCAAATTGGTAACATCGGCCTCTGTAAAGCTGGTCACGTGTGGGCTGGTATGCTTGCTGCGTACCATGTGGTCTGCGATCAGCTTGCGCATGCGGTCCATCTCAATGATCTCTACATTGCCGCTATAATTAACGGGTAAGGGCGTAGGTTCGATCTTTGCCAGAGGAATAACTACTTCTTGCTGTGGTACGACAGCATGATGCACGGTGGTCTGGGTTTGTGCAAGGCCGCTTTTTCGCTTGCTTACGTACTCCAGTATATCTTTTTTGGTGACTCTTCCTTCGTTGCCGGTTCCTGCAACCGTTTCTAGTTCGGCTAATCCGATGCCCTCGCTGGTAGCAATATTCAGGACCAAGGGCGAATAAAAACGTCCTGCGCCACCAGCACTAAGGGAGGGGGTGGCCGTGGAAAGGGTAGTGGTTGATTGCGTACTGGGAACAGGAGTAGTTATGGTGGGAGCGGATGCAGCCGGGGTTGTCGGTATCGCTTCTGAAGAACCGGTGCGTATTTTGGCAATGACCGTTCCTATGGGTACTACATCATTTACGGCAAACAATAATTGTTCAATAACACCGGCAGCCGTGCTGGGTACTTCACTATCAACTTTATCGGTGGCGATCTCCAGTACCGTTTCGTCTTGCGCCACGGTATCGCCGGGTTGCTTATGCCATTTTAAAATGGTCGCTTCCATGATACTTTCGCCAAGTTTCGGCATGACCAGATCAACAAGAGCCATAGTTGGTATTATTTAGCAAGGATCGTAAAGTTCAAAGGTAGTAATTTGATGCAAATCAGACCGCCGCGCCATGTACACAAGGAGAGCGTGGTCGTTGATACGAGGTAAGATCAACAAGTTACTGGGCATCGTTTCTGTTACCGCTTTCCTCCGACACGATGAACTTGCGAAGCAGGTTTAGGGCAAAAAGGGCCGTTTGTTGTGTATTGCGCGCTCGGTCGAAGCCAAGCCTAAGACGGTGCGTAGTGGTTCTATTGCCATTGCTTATAGCCAAGTAAACAGTTCCCACCGGCTTTTCAATACTTCCGCCCGCGGGGCCCATAATGCCCGATACGGCTAAGGCTATATCTGCTTTTAGTACGCGCAGCGCGCCCTTTGCCATTTCGGTAACGACCTCTTCACTCACCGCACCGTGCCGAAGTAAGACACTGGTCGGCACGCCCAGTACGTCTTCTTTTATCTCATTTGCATAACAGACCACTGACCCTTTTAAATAAGACGAGGCGCCGGGCACGGTGCTAAGTTGATGCGCAATGAGTCCGCCGGTGCAACTCTCTGCAGTGGCAATAGTGAGATGACGGTCTTTTAGTAACTGACCCAAGAGTGCCTCCATTGTAATGTCTTGGTCGGTAACCAGGTATTCTGCCGTTAACGCACAAAGTTGTTCTACACGCTCGTGCAACTCTTGCGCTAGTAATTCTCCGGCATCACTTTTGGCTGTCAACCGTAATTTGACCATACCGTAATTGGGTAGGTAGGCCAGCGAGATGTGGGCAGGTAGCGATGATTCGAACGGAGCCAGCAATTCGGCCAGCATCGATTCTCCAATGCCACAGGTCAATAGGCTCCGATGTAAAATCGAAGGGCGCGAAATATTTTTTTCGAGATAAGGAAGCACGGCCGTTTGCATCAGGTCTTTCATTTCGCGGGGTACACCGGGTAACGAAATATACAGCACGCCCTCTTTGGTAAACAGCATTCCCGGCGCAGTACCACTGGGATTATGCAAGACCATACAGTTATCGGGCACATCGGCTTGCTTCTTGTTTCTTTCCAGTAAGGCCCCCGGACGTTTATATATTTTTTCGAACAAATAGTGTATATGTTCCAGCGTGGGTTCGTGGCGAACCAGGCTGGCTCCAAAATACTCGCACAGCAACGGCTTGGTAATGTCATCGGCGGTCGGGCCCAATCCGCCTGTTAAAATGATAATGGAGGAGTGCAGGCTCTCTTCCCGAAGAGCCGCTAAGATCTCTTCGCGATTATCTCCGACAGCCACACGTCTTCGCACCCAGATGCCCAGCGCATTTAGCTGCTGCCCAATATAGGCGCTATTCGTATCGATGGTTTGGCCAATAAGCAGTTCGTCACCAATAGTAATAAGAGAGGCC
>JBJTFT010000236.1:0-6228 GCA_046093525.1 Sphingomonadales bacterium
AAAGGAAAAGATCGTGTTGCGTAAGTCATTATCGATGGCTTTGAGTACCGGCTCACTCAGCTGATATCCTAACCTATTGCGTTCGCGGTAGATCTTTTCATCACTGCCACGCGAAAAATAAATACGTTCAAAACTACAAGCCTTACGCTCTTTGGCAGGAACCAGTTGCTCAAGTTCTATGCTGCCATCCTCTTGCACGATCAACCCTTGGCCGGGCATCAATTCTTTTACTTCGTTTTCGGGAACATTAAAAGCCGTGCGAATGGCAGCGCGCTCCGAAGCGGCCACTACCACTTCGTCATTGACATAATAGTAAGCCGGACGAATACCATGTGGATCTCTAAAGACAAATCCTATCCCATTACCCGTAACACCCCCCACATGAAAGCCGCCGTCGAGCAGCGGAATGGTTTTGCGGAGCACATTGGCAATAGTTAATTTTTCGGGGCTGCTCTCATCTTCTTTTCGCAGTAGCGAAGACATCAGCTCAATAAGGGCCGCCAGGTCGCTAAGGCGAACCTCTTCGTCCGGAGTTTTACCAATATGCGCATAAAGCTCATCGGCATTCACAATATTAAAGTTTCCGGCTAATGCAATGTTGCGGGCCGGAATCACATCTCGATTAATAAACGGATGACAATACTCTACTTTGTTCTTACCCTGCGTTCCATAGCGAAGATGGCCCAGCAAGATCTCGCCCACAAAATTTAGATTACCCTTCATGAGCCCCGGATGTTTTCGCACATCGGGATTATACTTTTCAAACTCCCTTATTTCTTGACCAATGCGCTGAAAAATATCGGCGATGGCCTGTTGCGCATTACTGCGTATCCGATTCATGAACGGATAACCCGGCTCCGTATGTAATTTAACAGCTACCACCCCCGCACCATCCTGGCCACGGTTGTGTTGCTTCTCCATTAAAAGATAAAGTTTGTTGAGACCCCACAGCACGGTTCCATATTGCTGCTGGTAATAAGAGAATGGCTTGCGCAAGCGGATAAAAGCTAATCCGCATTCGTGTTTGATAGGGTCACTCATAGACTATCAGTTGACCGACATATACTTTTTTAGCAGCGGGCACTCCTCGCCCGTAGCCTGATCGATCATTACATAGTAGGTAGCCAGCCGAGACTGGATCCACTTTTCCATCACCTTGGCCTTTTTCTCTTCTAACGCGTATTGGGAGATCTTGCTATAATCATCCTTTAAGTTCATCCGGTGGGGCGTAGATCTTGACTTAAGGTGTACTACCCGAACACCCTTTTTACCTTGCTCATTTTCAAAAGCCGTAGGCATCGAATAATCGCCGGGTTGCATTTTGGCCAGCATATTGACCATGTCACGATCAAGCTGATCGATAGTAACGAACGTAGAACCATCACGACTGGTAATATAGGGCCCGGTGTATTTGGCGTTTTCGTCATCGCTGTATTTGGTAGCGGCCTCGTTGAACGTAAGAGTGGCGGCCATTACTTTAGAACGGACCGAATCGAGCTTGCGCTTGGCCTGGTCGATCTCATCTTGAGTTACGGGCGGTATGCGCAAGATATGACGCACCACCGCATCGTCTCCGTTACGCTGGACCATTTGTATAATATGAAATCCAAACTTTGATTTAACAGGAGGTGAGATCTCGCCTTCTTTTAAGCGGAATGCCGTAGATAAAAAGACCGGGTCCCACGACTTCTCAGCACGGTTTAGTTGATATTGACCGCCGCGGTCCTTACTACCCGGATCTTCTGAGTACCGCTTAGCCAATTGCTCGAAGGTGGCCAGCTTCAGATCGATCTGACGACGATAATTGTTCATCTCTCCAACAATGTATTGTTCCAGATCGCGAGAGGCCTTTGGGTAAACGATGATCTGTCCAATTTCCAATTCAGACTCGTAAAACGGTAAACTATCCTTGGGAATCTTATCGTACCAGGCCTTGACCTCAACCGGGGTAATGCGCACGTTCTCTACGATCTTACGCTGCATGGCACCAGCCAGTTTTTGTTCACGCACCGACTCACGGGCGTCGTCTTTGATCTGGTAGATGGTCTTACCGGCCACTTCTTCGACCGCCTCCTGGCTACCGAATTGATTGATGTAGGTACGGATACGATTATCGAGATCGGCCTCTACCTCGTCGTCGGTAACAGGTAAGGAATCTTTTTGCGCCTGCAGCAACATCATCTTCGAGACCACGGCCTGCTCCATGATCAGACACTCGGCATTGTCCGGAACCGTTTCGCCTCTGCGGGCAATATCGGCCACCGAGTTCTTGATATCGGAGAGAAGGATAATGCGGTCTCCTACTACCCCTGCGATCTTATCGGCCACCACTTTTTTAGCCTGCGCCTGTGCGGTTAACGAAAACAGCACACTGCAAAAAAATCCGATTGCGATTTGACACCTATACATAATCTCAAATGTAAGTGACCTCCTTGTTTGTAGCAGAAGGCCACCGGGGGTTTAACAAAAGCTTAAAGCGTTCGTTTTACTTCTTCGATCTCGTAGGCCTCTACCACGTCGCCCACTTTAATATCGCTGAAATTCTTGATGGTAAGACCGCACTCCATTCCGTTGAGTACTTCTTTGGCATCATCCTTAAAGCGCTTGAGCGATCCGAGTTCGGCCACCACGCCTTCGGCCGTGGGGTAGACCACGATACCGTCCCGAATCAGGCGGATCTTTGAATCGCGTTTGATCTTTCCATCGCGTACAAAGCAACCGGCCACTGTAGCCTTGTCGAACTTGAACACCTCTCTGATCTCCACGTTGGCCACGATCTTCTCTTGTGTCTTGGGTTCGAGCATTCCCTCCATGGCATTCTTGACCTCCTCGATCGCATTGTAAATGATCGAATACATCTTGATCTCGATACCGGCATTTTCGGCCAGCTTCGATGCTTGTAGTGAGGGACGTACGTTAAACGCGATCACGATCGCATCGGAGGCCTCCGCCAATACGATATCACTTTCATTGATCTGTCCTACGCCTTTATGAATTACATTGACCAAGATCTCTTCGGTAGAGAGCTTCTGCAATGAGTCACTCAGGGCCTCGACCGATCCATCCACGTCACCTTTGATGATAACGTTCAGCTCTTTGAAGCTGCCGAGCGCCAAACGACGACCGATCTCGTCGAGGGTAATATGTTTCTTGGTACGTATGCCTTGTTCGCGCAAGATCTGGGCACGACGGTTCGCGATCTCTTTGGCCTCTGATTCATCTTCGTAGACCTTGAATTTTTCTCCGGCCTGGGGAGCACCGTTCAATCCTAAGATAACAGCCGGTGCGGAAGGACCCGCCTTGGTCTCTTTTTTGTTGCGCTCATTGAACATGGCCTTAACACGACCATAGAACTGTCCACTCACCACCAGGTCGCCGGGTTCGAGCGTACCGTTCTCTACCAGTAAGGTAGCCACAAAGCCACGCCCCTTATCGAGAGAGGCTTCGATGATGGTACCCGATGCTTCCCGATCGGGATTGGCCTTAAGATCGAGCATCTCGGCTTCAAGCAATATTTTCTCTAATAGCTTATCGACATTCATTCCTTTTTTGGCCGATAATTCTTGGCTTTGGAATTTACCGCCCCATTCTTCGACCAGCAGATTCATCTGCGAAAGCTGTTCGTAGATCTTTTGACTGTTAGCACCATCTTTATCGATCTTATTGATGGCAAATATCATGGGAACACCGGCTGCCTGTGCGTGGCTGATGGCCTCACGCGTTTGCGGCATCACCGCATCGTCTGCGGCAATAACGATCACCGCAATATCGGTAACCTTGGCACCACGGGCACGCATGGCGGTAAAGGCCTCGTGACCGGGGGTATCTAAAAATGTAATCTCCCTACCATTGGGAATCGCCACGCGGTAGGCACCAATGTGCTGGGTAATACCGCCGGCCTCGCCCGCTACCACATTGGCACTGCGGATATGGTCAAGTAACGAGGTCTTACCATGGTCAACGTGACCCATGATGGTAACGATCGGAGAGCGGGGTTGCAGATCTTCTTCGTCATCTTCGTCATCGCCATCCGTTTCCATCTCCATCTGCTTCTCCATATCGATGAACTCTACGATAAATCCAAATTCACTGGCCACCAGCTCGATCACCTCTGCATCTAATCGCTGATTGATCGAGACCATGATGCCCAGACTCATACACTTGCTGATCACATCGGCAAAGCTCACATCCATCAGGCTGGCCAACTCGCTCACGCTGATAAATTCAGTTAACTGCAGCTTATTGTCATCGACCGCTTCGCCCATGGCCTCGGCCATTTCTTGACGCTTCTCGCGACGCAATTTAGCTTTGACACCTTTCCCCTTTCCGGTTCCGCCACCACTTAACTTGGCTTGCGTTTCTTGAATCTTACGTTGAATCTCTTTTTCATCGATCAACTTGTCTTCGCGCTTAGCACCACGAGGCTGGGGTCTGGCACCTCCTCTTCCGCGATTGAACCCACCACCGGTACGGCCATCCTGATCTTTATTGATAAAGATCTCGCGGTGCGTGGTATCTTTTTTTGCGATCGGTATCCGCTTGCGGGGTTTTTTGTCGTCGCGTACCGGACGAGTTTCGCTGTCGGTTGGCAGGTCGATCTTTCCCAAGATCTTAGGACCTGATAATTTTTCGACCTCGATATTCTCAATAACAGGAGGGGCTTCTTCTGCAGGTGCAGCTTCCGCTACAGGAGCAGGTGCCTCTTCGGTCGCCGCTTTTCCTTTCTTGCCTTTGACAGGCTTTACTTCTTCGGCCGCCTCTTCTTTCTTAGCCTTTGCACCTCGTTTTGGACGGGTTGATGAATCTATAGCATCCAGATCGATCTTAGTCACCACTTTGGGGCCTTCGAGTTCGGGCGCCTCGGCTTTTACTACGCTCTCCGGTGCAGCCGGAGCTGAGGCCTCTGCAGCAGCTTCTTCTTTCTTCTTGGTCGCTTTGGCAGCAGCGGGCTTGTCGGTCGCCTTAAAGGTGATCTCTTCGTCTTCTTTCTTTTTGCGTGCCTCGCCCTGTGCAGTCTTGGGTAGTTCGAGCTGGTCGCTCTTCATCTTAGCGACCTTATCGCTTTGAAACTCCTGCTGCAGTGCCCGATACATCTCTTCTGTTAGCTTAGATGTCGGCTTTAAATCATCCTTAGGAAATCCTTTTCCAACCAGGAAAGCGATCAACGTCTCCTGACCGATGTTGAATTCCTTACTTGCTCCAAGTAACCGGGGAAGTTTTAATTCTGCCATTCTGATCGATTATTTCGTTTATGTGACCCCCTTTTGGAGATCGTTTATTCCTTTTCAAATTCTGTCTTCAACACTTTGCGGAGTTCGTTGATGGTCTCTTTTTCGAGATCGGTACGACGCTCCAACTCATCGGCGGTCAAATTCAGCACACTGCGCGCCGTGTCGCAACCCACACGCTTGAGCTCGTCAATGACCCAACCGTCGATCTCGTCACTGAATTCTTCGAGATCGATATCGAATTCTTCTTCGTCCCCTTCATTATCGCGATAAACGTCGAGTTCGTACCCGGTAAGCTCAGAAGCCAGCTTAATGTTGACCCCGCGGCGACCGATAGCCAACGACACCTGATCAGGCGCCAGATAAACATTGGCGTGTTTACCCTCGGTATCTAATTCCATGCTCGTAATACGCGCGGGCGTAAGTGACCGTTGAATCAGCAACTGCGTATTCGCCGTATAATTGATCACATCGATATTCTCATTCTTAAGTTCGCGCACGATGCCATGAATACGGCTTCCTTTCATACCCACACAGGCGCCCACCGGATCGATACGATCGTCGTACGATTCTACCGCTACTTTAGCGCGCTCTCCCGGATCGCGTACGATCTTTTTGATCACGATCAGACCATCGAAAATCTCAGGCACCTCTATTTCCAGCAACTTGGCCAAAAATTCGGGGGCCGTACGAGATAAGATGATGACAGGATTATTGTTCTTCATGTCTACGCGTCTGATCACAGCGCGAATGCTTTCGCCCTTCTTAAAATAATCTTGTGGAATCTGCTCACTCTTAGGAAGGATCAGTTCGTTGCCTTCTTCATCGAGCAATAAGATCTCTTTTTTCCAGACCTGGTATACTTCGGCGCTAATGATATCGCCAACACGATCGCCGTATTTTTTAGCCAATGCATTTTTCTTGAGGTCGCTGATGCGGCTGGCCAGGGTTTGCTTGGCCGCTAAAATGGCACGACGACCGAAATCGAGCAGGTCGATCT
>JBJTFT010000237.1:0-4828 GCA_046093525.1 Sphingomonadales bacterium
GTAATTGATAATCAATATAAATATTGAATAAGTCTCTTTGCTCCATAGCGAGTTTACAACCTTTTTGCGCAGGGATTGTAATATTGGCATGAATGCGTTTACAATAAAGGACTTGGAGAATCTGACGGGCATCAAAGCGCACACGATCCGTATCTGGGAACAGCGTTATAATTTCCTAAAACCCCAGCGAACCGAGACGAATATTCGGTACTACACTAACGAAGAGCTCAAGACCGTGCTCAATATTGCCTTACTCAATAAATACGGTTATAAGATCTCGCACATCGATCGAATGGATGCGGCCGAGATGCAGCAACGCATTCTGCAACTTACCGATACACAAGCGGTGCAAGAACGAAACGTGAACGAGCTGGTCCAGGAAATGATCGATCTAAAGGTCGATCAGATCGACCGAGTGCTCGGGGAGCATTTCGAGCAAAAAGGAGTAGAGCGTACCGTACTCAAACTAATTTTTCCTTTTTTGGAGAAGATCGGTATTCTGTGGCTGACCGGACATATCAATCCCGCGCAAGAGCACTTGGTCACTAACGTGATCAGGCAAAAGTTACTGGTGGCTCTCGATCGTACCCCTTTGCCGGTAAATTCCAAGCAGTTGGTGATGCTGTTTTTGCCGGAGGGCGAGTATCATGAGCTAGGGTTACTGTTTTTGAATTATTTGATGAAGAGTCGGGGTATCGCTACTATTTACCTGGGAGCCAACGTGCCCATTAAGGATGTAGCTTATGTTGTAAGACTCAAGCAACCCGCCATCATTTTCTCTCATCTTACCTCTACGGCCTCTAACTTTTCGATGGAAAAGTTCTTAAATAAGATCTCGTTACATTTTGCCGGTACACCCACGGTTGTATCGGGCTCGCAGACTTTGTATTACAAAAAAGCAATTCCTTCGGGCGTTAGTTTCAAACAATCCCTGTCTGAAGTAATGGATCTGATCTCGGAAATCAGTTTAAAGAATTGATCACCCCTTCGGTAGCAGGGTAATTAAGGCGCCAATCGTTCGATCTTCCACGTATCGTTTTGCTGTAAGTTATATCGTATTCTGTCGTGCATGCGGCTGGGTCTTCCTTGCCAAAATTCAATGCTGCTCGGAATAACGATAAAACCACCCCAATGGGGAGGACGGGGTATGGGGCTATTGTTGTAAGTGGACTGTATCTTTTCGAAATTATCGTGTAACCATTGCTGACTTTCTACCACTTTACTTTGTGGCGAAGCCCAGGCCCCGATCTTGCTGCCCTCGGGTCTGCTGTTAAAATACGCATCACTATCAGCTTCCGAAATTTTTTCGGCTCTCCCGCTGATCCGAACCTGGCGTTCGAGTTCTTTCCAAAAAAACAGCAAGGAACAATTTGAGTGGTGTTGTAATTGGGTGCCTTTATCGCTTTGGTAGTTGGTAAAAAAAACGAAGCCTTTAGCACTATATCCTTTTAGTAGAACGATCCTCGATTCGGGAAAACCTTGTTCGTTAAGGGTAGATAGGGCCATCGCATTTACCTCATCGATCTTTGATTCGAGGGCTTGGTTCCACCAGTGGGTAAACTGCCCGATGGGAGAAGCCTCCACATCATTTTCTGTTAGGGCGTTAAGGGTGTAATCTTTTCTCAGCGCTGCAATATCGGCGGCCATGGTAAGTGTTTGCCGGTCAAAGATACTAAGGCATCTCTATTGTGCGGTGAGTCCGCCATCTGCCGTAAACTCAGATCCGGTGCAATAACTCGATTCGTCGCTGGCTAAATAAAGCGCCAATTGGGCGATCTCGACCGGCTCTCCAATTCTCCCCATGGGGATGTCTGCCGTAATCTGATCGATCAGGTCTGTCATGGCATCGTTGATGACCATGGGGGTTCTGATGACACCGGGGTGAATGGAGTTAACCCGGATGCCATCTTTGGCCAATTCGAGCGCTGCGGTCTTGGTCATGCCTCGTAGCGCATACTTTGAGGCCACATAGGCGATACAATTAGCAAAACCTACCAGACCTGCAATAGAAGATATATTGATGATGGAACCGCTGCGATGCTTTTCCATAGAAGGTAGCACAGCCTCGATTCCTAAAAAAGGTCCGGTGGTATTGATCTGTAATATCCTTTCAAATTCTTCTTGTGAGGTTTGGCGAAGGGCCTTGTTAAGTACCACGCCGGCGTTATTGACCAATATCGAGATGGGTCCCATGCGTGCTTCGCCCACGCTCACCGCCAGTTTCCAGGCGCTGGCTAGTGTAACGTCGTGAGGAATAAAAAGACATTTATTTCCGAGGGCGGCGGCTGTTAACTCTCCTTCTGGCTTTAATATATCGGTGATGATAACAGAAGCACCCTCTTGTATGAACAATTTGGCAATGGCGGCTCCGATGCCTCTGGCCCCTCCGGTAATGAGGGCAGTTCGGTTTGCGAGTCTGTTCATCGAGCGTTTTCCTTTTGCGACAAGGTAGTTCGCTTGATGATCGACACTACTGATGGCCGTTCGTGTTAGACCTGATCTTGCTCAGTAGAGGGTCTCAAGTTTTGGCAGCGAACTAATAGTTGATGACCTGCTCTTCTATATTTTCAGGGATACTTCTGAAGGCATATTCCTGGTTGCGTAGCTGTGGTTCGAACCCTGCTTCGCGGATGGCCTCTTGAATGGTCTTGTAGGTAAATCGATGCGGTGCCCCTGCCGCACTCACTACATTTTCTTCGATCATGATAGATCCATAGTCGTTGGCTCCGGCATGTAAACAGGCACCGGCCGTTTCTTTGCCAACAGTCAACCAGCTAGCCTGAATATTGATAATATTAGGCAGCATGATACGACTGATGGCGATCATGCGTATATACTCTTCGCGGGTGGTAAGATTTTGTACGCCTCGCACCTCTGCCAATAGCGTATCGACATCTTGAAAGGTCCAGGGAATAAAAGCCAAAAATCCTTGGGAGTCCGCTGGTTTTTTTGCTTGCACCTCGCGTAGCTTGATCAAATGATCGAATCGTTCCTCGATGGTCTCCACATGGCCGAACATCATGGTAGCCGAAGTGGGTATATATAATTTATGTGCTTCGTGCATGACGTCGAGCCATTCCTGCGCTCCGCATTTACCATTCGAAACAAGACGGCGAACGCGATCGACCAAGATCTCGGCCCCGGCCCCGGGCAATGAATCCATCCCGGCGGCTTTGAGTGCTTTGAGTACTTCGTGATGCGTGCTCTTTTCGAGTTTGGTAATATGGGCAACTTCGGGCGGGCCTAGTGCATGCAAACGAATATCAGGGAATTCGGTTTTGATCTGACGGAACAGGTCTACATAAAATTGCAGACCCAACTCGGGGTGATGACCTCCTTGTAACAATAATTGGTCGCCACCATAGCGGATGGTCTCGCGGATCTTCTCGCGGTAGGTGTCCATGGTGGTGATATACGCCTCAGCATGCCCCGGAATTCGATAGAAATTGCAAAACTTGCAGTTGGCAATGCAAACATTTGTGGTGTTTACATTGCGATCGATCTGCCAGGTGACCTTTCCGTGGGGGACCTGTTTTTTTCTAAGTTCATCTGCCACCCACATCAATTCGGCCAGCGGGGCCTCGTTAAAGAGCCAAATTCCCTCTTCTTTAGATAAAAATTCAAACTGCAGGGCCTTTTGTAGTATTGGATCTGTTTGCATGGGGCAAAGGTATTGCTACATAACAACAAACAGGTATCGGTTGTTGACTCATCCTGGGTTACCTTTGCCTTTTAGTATGATTCAATTCGATCGATTTACACTCGCTAACGGATTAAGGGTGCTGGTGCATCCGGATTCTTCTACTCCCATGGCCGTTGTCAATGTTTTGTACAATGTGGGAGCCCGCGATGAAGACCCTCAGCATACCGGCTTTGCCCACTTGTTCGAACATTTGATGTTCGGCGGTTCCTTGCATATTCAGGAGTATGACGAACCCCTGCAAATGGCCGGCGGAGAAAACAATGCCTATACCACTAACGATCTCACTAATTATTATATTCAGTTACCGGCCGATAATCTCGAAACGGCCTTTTGGCTCGAGAGCGATCGGATGCTATCGCTGGCGTTCTCTGAAAAAAGTTTGGCCACTCAGCGCAAAGTGGTGTGTGAGGAGTTCAAAGAAAATTATCTGAACAAGCCCTATGGTGATGCCTGGCATAAGATGCGCGAGCTGGCGTATCAGATACATCCTTATCGCTGGATGACCATTGGAAAAGAATTATCGCATATCGAAAAAGCCACCCTGGAACAGGTAAAATCTTTTTTCTTTAAGCACTATACTCCTTGTAATGCGATCTTGGTGGTGGCCGGGGCTGTCGATACGGCACGCGTAAAACAGCTAGCCGAAAAATGGTTTGGTGCTATTCCTTCAGGCACGTTATATGAGCGCTCGTTGCCTGCCGAACCGAAGCAAACCACGGCACGCCGTATGACCATCGAGGCGCCGGTTCCGCTCGATATGCTTTGCAAGACCTGGCATATGGGGGCACGTCAAGACCCTTCTTATCATGCCACCGATCTGCTCACCGATATTTTAGGCGGCGGGGCTTCATCGCGATTGTATCATGCCCTTGTTAAGGAACAACAGCTCTTTAGTAGTATCGACTGTTACCATTTTTCCAGCAGCGATCCGGGATTGCTGACCATTGAGGGAAAACTGGTCAAAGGGGTTTCTATCGAAAAAGCGGAGCATGCTGTTTCTAAGCAATTACAAAAGGTCAAGGATGATCTAATTAGTGAAGCCGAACTCCAGAAAGTAAAAAACAAAACGGAGAGCATGATCGCCTTCGAAGATATGAGTGTAATGAGCCGTGCCGCCAGTTTGGC
>JBJTFT010000238.1:0-2734 GCA_046093525.1 Sphingomonadales bacterium
GACTCCGCTTCGTTGAGCAGGGGTATAACGATGGACAGATGCATCAGGACTTTCTTAGGGTTTGTAAAAAGGAGCCAATAGCCGTGGTAATGGCCCCGAACATCAAATATCCGAAAATAGAGCGGGAAACCACCATGGTGGCAAAGCTCTCGCGAAACAAATTAACGTCTCTTTCTATTTCGCCGGGGGTTCTGTTATTGGCCTTTTGCAAGGATTCCTTTAGCTGCACCGCGGCTTGTTGAGCTGTCTCTGGATGAAGCGCATTGAAGATGTATGTAAAAAGCACCATCACCAGGGTAACGACAATAAAGCATCGAAAGCCAGTCGAAAAATTTCCGCCGAATCCTTTTTGGGGCGCTCCGTGCAGCAGCAAGGTGGCTACTACTGCGGCGCTATAGAACCCGTAGGCGACCAGTTGCGCCGTGGCTGCATCGGGTATGGTTTGATAATATCCTGCCAACAGCGCGGCGATCATCAATGCCGAACCGATCGATCCAATAAGAACAGGATGCGCTTTCATCTCAGACTAGGGTAAGTGCGTTTTTATTAAAGATGCCCACCACTTTTCCTTGCAGCGTTTTACCGATAAAGGGAGAATTCTGCGAGCGGGAGCGTAGTGTTTCGGGCGTTACCGTCCATTGTGCGGCGGGGTCAAAAAAGGTGAGACAGGCGCATTGACCCTCTGTTAGGGTAGCAGCCGGTAGGCCAAAGATCTTTCGGGGATTGATGGCCATTAGGGTAACTATCTGCTCGCTCGAGAGCTCTTGCACACTGGTGCGAAGGGCCGCATAGGCAGTTTCCAGTCCTATCATACCATGTTGCGCGTATTCGAATTCTACCACCTTGGCATCTTTTTCGTGTGGCAGGTGATGCGTGGCCAAACAATCGATAACACCATCGCGTACGGCGTGCCGAAGCGCTTCGCGGTCAGTTTTTGTTCGCAGTGGCGGATTGACCTTGAGGTTGGTATTGTAGTCGTTCAGGTCTTCTTCGCAAAAGAAAAGGTGATAGGGCGTTGCCGAGCAGGAAATACCGCTGTTTTGTTTTTTTGCTTGTGATAAGGCTGCCACAGAACCTGCTGTAGAGATGGCGGTAAGATGCAGCTTAGATTCGGCATAGTCATTGAGCGCAATATCTCGTTGTACGATCAACTCTTCGGCAATGGCAGGTTTGCCCGGTAATCCCAGCTGGGTAGAGAGGATCCCTTCGTTGATCAGCCCTTGCGGGTTGATGCTCTTATCGTCGGGCAGTTGGATCAATACCCCATCGAAGGCCTTTATGTATTGTAGCGCTTTGATGATTAGCCCAGACGATTGAATGCAATGGAGGCCATCCGAAAAGGCGATGGCGCCATTGTTTTTCATGTCGTACATCTCGGCCAATTCTTTACCCTCTGTGTTGCGTGTTACCGCACCGATCGGGTGAATGTTGACCGCCAGTGAACGGGCCTTGTGTAAGACATATTCGACAGAGGCTTTGTTATGCAGAGACGGGGCAGTATTTGGTACGATCATCACATCGGTAAATCCGCCGGCAGCGGCAGCAGCAGCACCGGTCTCGAGTGTTTCTTTTTGCTCATAGCCGGGGTCGGCAAAATGAGCAAAGCAATCTACCCAGCCGGGCGAAACATGGAGCCCGGGAATGTCAATTTCTCGGTCGGCTTTTACCGTAATTTTTTTCGAGAGAGTGGTCAGGATGCCGTTTTCGATAAGAAGGTCAGCGACTTGACCGTGGTGGGGTGAGGCAGGGTCAACGATCCTGGCTTGCTTAATGAGGAGCTTCATTAAGAGACGAAGATAATGCATTGCGGTCGTTTCAAAAAATAGGTAAAATAGCCTACCTTTGCCCTCCCCGCGAAGGTAGCTTCGCTTGTTCGGGACGTAGCGCAGCCCGGTAGCGCACTTGCATGGGGTGCAAGGGGTCGCTAGTTCGAATCTAGTCGTCCCGACCAACCACTTAGGCCCTGACAATAGTCAGGGCTTTTTGTTAATTTACCGAAATGAGAGCCATACTGATTTACTTGTCGTTATCCTTGATAGCATTTGGACCTTTCCCATTACTTGGCCAAGAGGATAGCGTAAACACCAGGCTATTGAAAGAAGTTCTGGCTCAATGGCCGCGCGATCGCAAGGGAAAAATAATCAGAGGCGTTACCATAAGCATGCTTGCTTATCACGGGGCACTAGTTAGAAAAGATATACGCTTATTATCGGTGACTAGCTCAAAAAAACTTTGCTATCAGCATAGCAATGGGTGGGTAGAAACCCAAGAGGAGCAGTTTCGAAATATTGAGACGGGCTACCTTGTTTACCATCGATTTTTAGAAGATAGTGTGCTGGTAAATATTCGATCGAATAATTTGGCCACAGTAGGCTTTAAGGCTACGGTGGAGGTTAGCCTGCAAGGAAAGAGAAATACCTATCATCTTTTAGTTGAGGAAGACTGGGAACGATTATCTGACTCTAACCATTGGATTATCTATGCCCGTCGGGCTACTAAGTTGTAATGTAGTGTTCTCGATTTTTCTCTTCATTGTTAAACCTTTTTCTTTTTTAAAGGGCCATTTTAGTTCAACGTTCTACCTTTCTTATGAAGCTAAGTAAGACCAGTAAGATACTTCTCTGGGGCGCCAACATCTGGTATTTCGGCGAAGGAATGCTGGGGCCGTTGTATGCCATCTTTTCGGAGAAAGTAGGAGGGGATGTGCTAGATCTTACCTGGGCTTGGTCGGCTT
>JBJTFT010000239.1:0-16004 GCA_046093525.1 Sphingomonadales bacterium
AGAAATTATTCTTGAGCGTCTCAGACACGGCCTTGCCTACGCGATCGTACATGGTAAGCAAACCCTTGATCCGTTTGGCGTAGGGCGACTCGATGGGTTCGTAGAGCAAATGATTTTCCGTGACCACTTTCTCGGAAGGAAAGTGAATGAAAAAATTACTCATAAAGTCGAGTGCCGCCACTTTGATGGCTTCGACTCCCAAACTGGCCCCGCGTGTACCGGCACCGATCTCTGAGGGAACTTCGATGAGCTTTATATTCTTCATAGGATAGCAAATTTAGCTTAAATTTGCCGGGCGTAAAATCTATTGAAAATGGCCAGATCTATAGCCTTTCGGGAAGCCCTTCGCGAAGCCATGTCCGAGGAAATGAGAAGGGACGACCGCATTTTTTTGATGGGAGAAGAAGTAGCGGAATACAATGGTGCTTATAAAGTTAGCCAGGGTATGTTGGCAGAGTTCGGCCCCCGCCGAATCATAGATACCCCCATCTCCGAGTTGGGATTTGCGGCCGTGGGGGTAGGAGCCGCGCAAAATGGATTGAGACCCATCGTCGAGTTCATGACCTGGAACTTTGCGGTACTGGCGCTGGATCAGATTCTGAATACGGCCTCTAAAATGTTGGCCATGAGCGGCGGACAGATCACATGCCCGATCGTCTTTAGAGGGCCTAACGGATCGGCCGGCCAATTGGGTGCGCAGCACTCAACCGCCTTTGAATCACTCTATGCCAATATTCCTGGACTCAAGGTGGTCTCTCCCAGCAATGGGTATGATGCCAAGGGACTCATGAAGCAGGCCCTTCGTTACGAGAACGATCCAATCGTTTTTATGGAGAGCGAAGTGATGTATGGCGATAAGTCGGATGTGCCCGAAGAAGAGTACTACATCGAGATCGGTAAGGCCGAAATCAAACGAGCCGGACGTGATGTAACGATCGTTTCATTCAACAAAATGATGAAAGTGGCGATGGGCGCCGCGCAGGAGCTCGAAAAAGAAGGGATCAGTGCCGAGGTGATCGATCTTCGCACCATTCGCCCGCTCGATTGGCATACGATATTGGAGTCCGTAAAAAAGACAAATCGACTGGTGATCGTAGAAGAGCAGTGGCCCTTTGCCTCCGTCTCTTCTGAGATCACGTATCGAATACAAAAAGAAGGTTTCGATTATTTGGATGCACCCATCCGACGCATTACCGCCGCTGATGCTCCGTTACACTACGCACCGAATTTAGTGGCGGCCGCACTGCCCGATGTGCCCCGCACCGTACGACTGGTCAAAGAGGTGATGTATCAAACTAAATAACATGCCCCTTCAACATTTTTTAATCGTTTATCTGGTAGCTACGCTGCTGGTATTACTGCCTGCGCCCGGCTTTGCAAGATTGTTCGTAAAGGCGGGGCTTCCTGCCTGGAAGGCATACGTTCCCTTTTATAACACCTGGTGCATGCAAGCGCTGGCCGGAAGACCCCGTCATTGGGTATTTTGGCAATTCATACCTGTTATGGGCTGGTTTATTACGCCTGGTATCTTTATTGAGTTTGCCAAGGCCTATGGCCGTTTTTCTTTACTTGACCATACCATGGCAGCCCTACTGGCCCCTTTTTATTTTCCATGGATGGCCGCTCAGGAACAAACTGCCTACATTGGCAAGCAGGGTGTAGATAAGCATGTAAAGCCTGCCTGGCGGGAATGGTTCGATGCCGCCATTTTTGCCATTGTAGCGGCCACGCTGATCAGAACCTTCGTTTTTGAGGCCTACACCATCCCTTCCGGATCGATGGAAAAAAGTTTGTTGGTCAACGACTTTCTCTTTGTGAGCAAGCTGAGTTACGGACCCCGCATTCCCAATACACCGCTGTCGGTTCCCTTTATGCATAATTACTTTCCGTTCGGTTCCGACAAACCTTCCTATACCACCATAGGTTCACTGCCTTACATACGCTGGTTTGCCCAGCCTGTACATCGGGGAGACGCGGTCGTGTTCAATTTCCCTGCCGGCGATACGGTCATCAATCTTCCGGACTATCAATCTAAGGATCCTTATTACGATGTCTGTCGCAGATTGGGCAATGGTAATATCGATGCCGGAAGAAAGATCGTGTTGTCCGACCCCGAAAGTTATCCGCTGGCCATTCATCCGGCCGACAAGTCAGATCATTACATCAAACGCTGTGTGGCTATTGCAGGCGATCTGTTGGAGCTTAAAAAAGGACAAGTATTCATCAATGGGAGTTCCTCTCCTGCGCCTCCCGATGCACAGTACACCTATACGTTTACTTCCTCGATCGCGCTCGATCCGGAGATCATCAAAGAGGAATTCAATAGCACTGAATTTGGAATGGATATGTATGGGCGCTATGTGATCAATCTGCCCTATAATAAGGTGGCTTCTTTCAGGGAACAGCCCTTTTTATCGAGCCCGCTGGTGGCCGACGACGAGATCTATGATCCTCGTTTTGTCAATGACATGGATCCGCGCACTACGTCCGGCGATGTATTTCCGCAAGACACTACCTATTTCAAATGGACCAAAGATAATTTCGGTCCCTTGTGGATACCCGAAAAAGGAAAGTCCATTGCCCTGACGGACTCCACGTATCGCCTGTACGAACGGGTCATTCGCGTTTACGAGAAAAATGAGTTGAGTAGAAGAGATGGTCAGTTCTTTGTCAATGGATCACCCGCCAGCCACTATACTTTTGCCATGAACTACTATTGGATGATGGGCGATAACCGCCACGGGTCGCAAGATTCCCGCTTTTGGGGATTCGTTCCCGAAGACAGGGTGGTGGGCAAGGCCTGGATGATCTGGTTTAGCTGGGAGAACGGTCCTCGTTGGAGCCGTCTGTTCAAGTTGGTTAAATAAGACGCTATGGAGCACTACCAGTTTTCGTATGAGTTGATCGATAGTATCGATCAACTGTCTGTTGATGATGCAGGCTTACTCCGTAAGGCTCAAGCCGCTACCCAACTGGCCTATGCACCTTATTCCGGTTTTAACGTAGCAGCCGTCGCCCTTTTAACCAACGGCGCGGTCGCACTAGGTACCAACCAGGAGAATGCTTCTTATCCGGTCGGCATTTGTGCGGAGCGCGTGCTGCTGGGCAATGTGGCCATGCAATATCCCGGAGAAAAAATAGTAGCTATCGCTATAAGTTACCGATCTGCCAAAAGAACCAGCGATCAGCCCATTAGCCCCTGCGGTATGTGCCGGCAGGCGCTTCTTGAATTCGAGCATCGAAGCGATGCACCTATCCGGCTGATCTTGGGTGGAGAGACCGGACAAGTGATGATCATCGACAGTGCCCGTTTATTGTTACCCTTTGCATTTACGCCCCGCGAACTCGGTGGCCAGTAGCTTTATTTCTTTCGAAGAATGCAGTACATTTAGCCAGCTTAAAAATCGGCTTGTATGGCAGCATCTTCTTTACAGCGCAGAAAATTCTTGCAACAATCGGCATTGACCGCGGCCGGTTTTTTCATCGTTCCCCGTCATGTGCTGGGTCGAGGCTTTGTGGCCCCCAGTGATAAGCTCAATATCGCTGCCATAGGAGTAGGTGGAAAGGGAGAAAGTGATATTGCCTCTTTTGCCAAGAGTCCCTTTGTCAATATCGTTGCTCTTTGTGATGTCGATGACCGACAGGCTGCGTTGGGCAGAAAAAAGCATGCACAGGCTTCGTATTACCGCGATTTCAGGGTCATGCTCGACAAAGAAAGGAATACGATCGATGCTTGCAGTATCTCTACACCCGATCACACCCATGCGGTAGCTACATTGGCTGCGATGCAGTTGGGTAAGCATGTTTACACGCAAAAACCGCTTACGCATAGTATCGCGGAGGCACGATTGCTTGCGACCGCTGCCAAAAAATATAGGGTTGTAACACAAATGGGAAACCAGGGAGGATCAGGCGAAGGCGTAAGAAGGGCTAAGGAGATATATGAGGCCGGTCTGATCGGAGAGGTTACCGATGCACATGCCTGGACCAACCGTCCGGTATGGCCGCAAGGACAGGCAACTCCCTCCGGCGATTTTTCGATTCCTGCCGAGCTCGATTGGGATCTTTGGCTGGGTCCCGCCAAGCGTATACCGTACCATCCGGCCTATTTACCGTTCAATTGGCGGGGTTGGTGGGCCTTTGGTACGGGGGCACTGGGCGATATGGCCTGTCATATTCTCGATCCGGTCTATCGGTTGCTTCCGATCTCTTATCCCGATTCGGCAGAGTGCAGTGTGGCTACCGTTTGGAAAGAGATGTGGAATGATACGCAGAACCAAGAGGCTTGTCCACCGGCATCCATCATCCATCTCAATCATCCGCGCACCGATGGCAAAGGCAGCATTAGGGTTTCTTGGTATGATGGGGGACTTTTACCTCCCCGACCCGAAGAGCTGGGGCCAGAGGAACCATTTGGCAATTGGGATGGAGGTGTCTTGTTGATAGGTACCAAAGGAAAAATGCTGATCGATTGTTACGGGGCCAATCCCCGGTTACTGCCTACGCGCTTAATGAAAGAAGCTACGCTTCCTGCCCCTTATTTGCCAAGAGTGCCCGAGGGACACTATCTGCAATGGGTCAATGCCTGTATCGCGGGATACGAAAAAGGAATTACCAGCTCACCATTCTCGTACGCAGGACCTTTTACAGAAAGCATATTAATGGGTAATCTGGCCATTCGAAGCTGGTTACTTAAGAATCCGGCCTTAAAGGGATGGGACGATAAATACCTGGGGCGAAAAAAACTGTTATGGAATGCGAGCGAGATGAAAGTGACCAATTTCGACGAGGCGAACGCTTTTGTAAAAGGAAACTACAGACCCGGTTGGGAGTTACCTGCTTTGTAAGGTCTGCCCGCAAGCTATGTTCAATCGTTGAGTAACTTGGCCAGCCCTAGGAGTTCGTCTTTTTTGTAGCGTTCCAACTCGTTATCGAAACAGAGGGCCAATTCAGTTAATAGAAGGGCGATGGTCTCCTTATTATTGAGCGGCGAAAAATAAGCCGGAGTTGGGGCGATGTCCATTTTCTTGAAATAGCCGTCTACTTCTTTTCGGGTAAAGACCTGACCACTCGCGGGCTCAATGAAATACTCGATCTTCTCGACAGCCTGCACGCGTTGCCCATCCGTTTGTAAGACGGGTTTAAAATAGGCAAGCACAAATTGTCCGGGAATGCGAATGGCCTTGATCGGTATGTCGAGTCCCTCGCAGAGTAACAAATAGATGAGGCCATTACCGAATGCATTCCCCTTTTTGGAAGAGAGAACCGTTTGTAACAAGAATTCTTCGGGACGGCTATAGTCTTTCGACTTTCCCTTTAACCCGTAATAATTGAATAAAATGCTGGTCAGCACATTGATCTGTTCCAGCGGAGTCAGGTAATTGTTGAGCTCGAGCCAAACATTGCGTCGAAGCTTTTCCAGCTCAGAGAGGACGGGGGCCAGGGTCAGATCGGGGTATTGAAAGCGGGTGCACAGTAGTGCGCCAGCCAGCAGATCGGGATGGGCCGATGTTTTCCAATCTAAAAGGTCGTTTTGCAGGTCTTGCAGTTGCAGCCGGTGGATCAGCGACTCGATGCGTTGTTGTACGTGTTCGTTGGGAGTTGTTTCCCAGAGATGCTCCAGATTGGGGATCAGGGATCGACCAAAATCAGCAATCCGATTCGATACGGCACCATAGACCTCTTCGTCGGGGTCGTCTATCAAACTAAAGAGGGCTGAGATTTCTTTATCTTGCTGCATACCCACAATTTCAAACTTCACTACAGCATTTACAAGACAAACTTTTCCACAGGTCTGCAAAAAAGCTCAGTTTCTTTCGACCACCATCATCCAGTCCCAGGGATAGGGTTTGCCAAGCCAACGAGGCGGTTGGTTGAATTCGGTTTTCCAGTTGTACTCGATCTTCTCCAATTGCAGAGGGGTAAAGCCGGCCCGCGAAAAGAATAGCTGCAATTCCTCTGCTAAAAAATGCTTGTGTGGTACTTCATCAATATCGCATACGCCCTGCAACAAATTGTTCCAGTGGCGAAGTCCTTTTGGTGCGTTCGACAGCTTGGGAAAGACCGATCTGTCTATCCTGTATTCTTGTTGCAGCCTCCTCGATAAAAGATATGACTCGAGGGAGGGTACCGTTACGATCAATTTTCCTTTTTGGACAATACAGCGAGATAAATTTTTAAAGAACACCCGCCTGTCTTTTGCAACAGGGGTTAGTAGGGCATTGATGCAAATACCCAATTCGCAAGCCGGCAACTTAATTGCTGGCTTGCTCATGTCTTTTTGCAGATAGGTGATGTTCGTAAGCTGGGCGTATGAGGCTTTTGCCATCTTTAGGTTCGCCGCCGAAATGTCGAGCGCAATTACCTCTTTGCATAAGGGAGATAGTACCGGAAACCATTTTCCGATGGCGCAACCAATATCGAGGATGCGAAAAGAGGGGTCGGCGTATTTTTTTATGGCCCGGGTAATTAGCGCTTTTTTATCTTGGCGTCGCACATCGAAGATTTCCTCGTTGTAGCGTGCTGCCATATCTTCCCAATAGGAACGCTTCATTTTTATTTTTTTCCGGACTTCTTCTTTGCCGCTGTTCCCTTGTTTTTAGCCACTCCGGATGGAGTAGTTGTCTTTTTTGCGGTTGCAGACTTTTTTCACTTGGGGGAACGAGTGGCGCTTGGTTTGGCGGCACTCGTACTTTTTTGAGCGCTCGTCTTTTTAGCAGCAGGTGATTTTTGGGTCGCTGCCACTGATTGGGTAGCAGTGGCCTTTTTTCGCGCCGCTGCGCCTTTTGTCTTTTTCGAAAAGGCACCGGGTATTTGTTGCTCGATAAAATCTTTGATCTGGTCGAGTGTAAAAGTGGCGCCCTCTTCGGGACTGTAGCGATTACCATCTGCTTTTTTAGGCAGGTACAGTTGTTTTTTACCAAAGCGGATCACCGGACCCCAGCGACCATTTTCGAGCGCGATGTTAAGCTCAGGCCAACGTTGGATGTAGCGGTTCTCTTCTTTTTTTATCTTGGCTTCGATCAACTCTTTCATCTCGGCGGCTGAGAGAGTAGCAAAATTGTACCGCTTGGGAACATTGATGAACATTCCATCCCATTTAATATAGGGGCCAAAACGTCCGGCGCCCTTGGTGATGGGTTTTTCCTGGAATGCTCCTACCGGAGCATCGGCCTTTTGTTTCTCTTTGATTTGGTCAATGGCGCGGTGCAGATCTACCGTGCCCAGGTCCGTTCCTTTAGGTAACGAGATAAAGTCGTCTCCCCACTTAACATAGGGGCCAAAGCGGCCCACATTGACCGAAACATCTTTTCCTTCGTATTGTCCCATGGGTCCTTGCGCGCCAAACAGCGCCATGGCCTCTTCGTACGTAATGGTTTCTATACTTTGGCCGGTGGGCACTTTTGCAAACCTGGGCTTTTCTTCTTCGTCGGCCTGACCAATTTGGATCATGGCACCATATCGGCCCATGCGGGCAACTACCTTTTTACCGCTGGCGGGATCTACTCCCAAGACACGTTCACCCTTGATCCGTTCTGCCGTCTCGATGGTCTTGTCGACATCTTTTTTAAATGGCTTGTAAAAATCTTTGATCATCTGGTTCCACTTCATGTTACCTGTGGCTACCTCGTCGAACTCGTTCTCTATCTTGGCGGTAAAGCCATAGTCCATCACGTCATCAAAGTATTGCAACAAGAAATCGGTGACCACCAACCCCAGGTCACTGGGAAAAAGTTTTGATTTTTCTGCACCCGTATTTTCTTCTTCGGCCAGCGTGGTGATCTTATCGTTCTTTAATTGCAACACGGTGTAAGACCTTCTGGTACCTTCTTTGTCCCTTTTTTCTACATAGCCCCTTTTTAGGACCGTAGAGATGGTGGGGGCGTACGTAGAAGGTCGACCTATGCCAAGCTCTTCCAGCTTTTTTACCAGCGAAGCTTCTGTATAACGAGGTTGAGGACGACTGAAACGCTCAGTAGCCTTGAGGGTATTGAGCGTTACTTTTTGTTGCAATTTTAACGGAGGAAGCATGCCTTCGTTTTCCTCTTCGCCGTCTTCCTCATCTCGCCCTTCGAGATACACTTTTAAGAATCCCTCGAATTTCAATACTTCGCCCGATGCGGTCAGCTCCTCTTTATTAGAGGATATCAATATCTTAACAGTGGTCTTTTCTAATTCGGCATCGGCCATCTGACAGGCCATTGTCCGTTTCCAGATCAATTCGTAGAGCCGGGCCCATTCTGCCTCTTTGATAGTGGCATTGCTCATATAGGTAGGGCGAATCGCTTCGTGCGCTTCTTGTGCCGACTCGTTCTTGTTGCGGTATTTTCTAAATTGATGATAGTCCTTTCCGTACATGCTTTCGACGGTAGCGCTGATATCGGCCAGTGCCGTATTGCTCAGGTTCACGCTATCGGTTCGCATATACGTGATATATCCGTTCTCGTAAAGCTTTTGCGCAATTTGCATGGTACGCGAAACCCCGTATCCGAGTTTTCTGGAAGCTTCTTGTTGTAAGGTAGAGGTCGTAAAAGGAGGGGCGGGGGAGCGTTTGCCAGGCTTTACCTGAATATCATTTACCGTATAAATGGCTCCTTTGCAACTCTGCAAAAAAGCCGCTGCACTATCGGTATTGCTCTGTTTTTTTCCTTCGGCCGTAAAGTTGATCATTCGGCCCTCGCCATCCTTATCGGCAAAAAACGCTTCGATCTTAAAATGACTGACCGGAGTAAAGGCGTTGATCTCGCGTTCTCGTTCTGCGATCAGGCGAACGGCCACGCTTTGTACGCGACCCGCGCTCAAGTTTCCGCGCATGCTCATTTTTCGCCAAAGTACCGGGCTCAGCTCAAATCCTACAATGCGGTCTAAAATACGACGTGCTTGCTGTGCCATGACCAGGTTCATGTTAACCCGACGCGGCTTTTTGACGGCCTCTTGAATGGCAGGCTTGGTGATCTCATGAAAGACGATCCGTTTTGTCTTGCCCGGATCTAATCCCAGTACCTCGCACAGATGCCAGCTGATGGCTTCCCCTTCGCGGTCTTCATCGGTCGCCAGCCATACTTCTTCTGATTTTTTGGCCAGACTCTTTAACTCGCCGACCACTTTTTCTTTATCGGCTGAGACGATGTAGCGGGGTTCAAAATTTTTTTCGAGGTCAATGCCCATCGAGGCCTTTTCGAGGTCGCGGATATGTCCAAAGCAACTTTTGACCTGAAAATCCTTTCCCAAGATCTTTTCGATGGTCTTTGCTTTGGCCGGACTCTCTACGATCAATAAATTTTTTGCCATGCGGAGGGGTAATGACGTTTAAAAAACAGACGCAAGTTAGGCAAGAATACCAAAAAATATTTTAACCCGAACAACTCAGCCTCTTCTTTGTTTTAGCATTACATTTGCAAACCCTATGTATACCATACAGTTTAACTTCGAGCAAACAGGTCTGAAATCCGTCACGCTCACAGGGGTAAAGGCCGGTCATAGCCTGCTCGAGATCGCATTGGACAACCAGATCGAACTCCACCATAATTGTGGTGGCGTATGTGCCTGCAGCACTTGCCATCTTTACGTTAACAAGGGCGAGGAATTCATTGAACCGATCAGCGATAAAGAAGAAGACTTCATCGACAGAGCTGTCAATCCCCGACTCAACTCACGCCTTGGCTGCCAGTGCGCCCTGCTGGAGGGGTCAGGACATATCGAAGTCACGTTGCCCGATCAGACCCAATTCTTGGGCGAATAATTTTTATCTTTAAAAAAAAGTCATGTCTCATTTTGAACCACCCATTGGATGGAACGACCACGAGGATATCGCCTTAAAATTATATGAGCGGTTCGGAGATGACTTTACCGAGAGTAAGATCTACCGAATTCGCTTTACCGATCTCTTAGAGTGGGTGCTGGCTATTCCGGGCTTTACCGGAAAAAAAGAGGAGAGCACCGAAGGTCATCTCGAAATGATCCAAAGCGCCTGGGTCTATGAGTGGCGCGACAACCAGAAATAACCTTTTCATGACCCATCCTTATTCTTTTGAACAAGTCACCACTTTTGTGTTCGATGTGGATGGCGTACTCACGGACGGGTCCGTGTATCTGATGCCCGATTTTACGCAGGCCCGAAGGATGAACATCAAAGACGGGTTCGCTTTGCAGTTGGCGGTCAAAAAAGGATATCGAGTTTGTGTCATATCCGGCGGCTCCTCCGATCAGGTCAAAGAGCGTCTTCGCAAACTGGGTATTACCGAAGTGTACATGTCCGTTTATAATAAGTTGGACCTGCTACAGTCCTTATTGATCGAGTGGGATACGCCGGCTACCAACGTACTCTACATGGGCGACGATCTTCCTGATCTCTATGCCATGCAGGCCTGTGGCTTGGCCAGTTGTCCTGCCGATGCCGCTCCCGAGATCAAGGCCATTGCTCATTATGTCGCCCGCGAAAAAGGCGGTAGCGGATGTGCCCGAGAGATCATAGAGGCAGTATTGATTGCGCGTGGACACTGGGGCCCCGAAGAAACTATAGCCTCTCGTTAAAAATTCGCCGGCCATGCAGTTGCTTCTTGGTTTTTTTCGACTGGTTCGGTTACCTAATTTGATATTCATTGCCCTGGCGCAAGGGTTGTTTCAGTTCGCCATCTACCGACCTATCTATGAAGGTCAAATCCCTGTCGGAGATGCCACTCGTTTTTGGTGGTTGATGCTGGCCTCGGTGCTGATCGCCGCCGGCGGGTATGTCATCAATGATTATTTTGATGTAAATATAGATGAGGTCAATAAGCCCGAGGCACTAGTGGTCGATAAGATCATCGGCCGCCGCTGGGCCATGGCCTGGCATTTTTTATTGAGCGGTTCGGGGATTAGTTGTACGGCATTGGCCTTGCCGTCTTATCGCCAGGGCTACTTATTACTTTTTAATGTGGCCTGTGTTGTTCTGCTTTGGGTTTATTCAACACGGTTTAAGAAAAGTTTTTTGATCGGCAATTTTCTGATCGCCTTGTTGGTTGCCTGGAGCATACTGGTGGTCTTTGTGTCAAAGGTCGATCCGCTGGCCTGGGCGTATGGAGCCGATCCAAAGCAATTGCGATTGTACCGGTTCGCCCTTTTGTACGGGGCCTTCGCCTTTTTGGCTACCTTGGCAAGAGAGCTGATCAAAGACGTAGAGGACATGGAGGGCGATCGACGCTATGGGGGTAAGACAGTTCCCATCGTTTGGGGAATAGGGGTCGCACGTTTCTTTACCCTGGTGTGGGTGATGCTGTTACTTTTTTTATTGATCGGGGTGATGCTTTATTTATTACAATTAAATTACTGGGCAGCTTTTGCCTACGGGTTTTTGTTGCTATTGCTGCCCTTACTCGATCTTGTCCGGCGATTGAGACAGGCTGCCACACCAGCTGATTTTGGAAATCTAAGCCGCTACGTTAAGTGGATCTTGCTGGCAGGTATTTTTTCTATGGTCTTCTTTTATTTTTGATATATGCAACCATTAATACTGGCTTCTCAATCTCCGCGCCGAAAGCAATTATTAGAATGGGCCTCCGTGCCCTTCGACGTTCTGATACCGGATACAAAGGAGGATTTCCCTCCCGGAATGGCACGCTGTGATATTCCGGTGCACATTGCCCGTCAAAAGGCACTGGCCGTGCAGCCCCAGGTACCTGCGGACAGCCTTATCTTGGCCGCCGACACGGTGGTCGTATTAGGAGAGCATGTGATCGGAAAACCAGTCCACCGCGAAGAGGCGGTGAGCATGTTGTTGGCTCTCTCCGGCCAAGTACATCATGTAATAACCGGGGTAGTGTTGCGAAAAGGAGAAGAGGAAAGAAGCTTTTACGATAGTACCGAAGTAGGTTTCCATTCACTCAGTATAGAGCAGATCGAGTATTATGTAGATCGGTACAAACCTTACGACAAGGCCGGAGCCTATGCCATCCAGGAATGGATCGGGGTGGTGGGTATTCGCTATATCAACGGCGATTTTTATAATGTAATGGGTTTGCCGGTCAGCAGGGTATTGCAGGCGATCAACAGCTGGTGAGCATCAGGCCCACTGTGCCCAGTTGATAGTGACGACAAGATCAGGATGAAGGCTCTTGATGACCGGGCAACTCTCGCCTGTCTTCTTTAACACTTGCTTGGTTTTTTCCTCTATGTTTTGAAGCGCCACGGGAATTTCTGCGTCGAGTACGATGGAGCCCACACGTCTGGGATCTGCCACCATATTTTTTTGAACCGAGAAGCTAAGTCCCGACAACTCCAGCTGCAGGTCACGTGCCTTAATTCCCATAACCGTAAGCATGCAAGCTGCCAGCGAGGTAGCCAGCAAGTCGGTAGGAGAGAAACGCTCTCCCTTGCCTTGGTTATCGACGGGCGCATCGGTCTCTACCGCCGAGCTACTTTGCAGATGTGTGCAGGTCGTCCGAAGCGATCCTTGGTAGATAACACGAGAAGTCATATTCAATAATTTGTCTAAATTTACGTTTCAATCATCAAACTCTATTTTCTTGAAAGTCTTTTGTCTGGTCGTAGTTTCTTTTTGGTGCGTAGCTACTGTTTCGGCCCAGGTGTTTCGCGCTGCGGAGGCACCGTCTAAAAAAGAACAAAAAAGGCAAAAGATCAATGCGATGGTCCGGCAGGCCGAAGAGGGGGTGCTGGTTTACAACAAGCAAACCACCATGGGCATTCAGGCACGCAGTAATGGCTATGGGCTTTTTTACGAGATGGGACGCATGAAAACCCCCTTGCGCACCACGGTGTACCGCGTCGATCTTACAGAGATCAAGCATCCCAAGGAGAATAAGTTTCAGAATCTTTCCAACCCGTTCTTATTCTTAAGTAATCCCTACATCTACGGCAAGGTCAATAACTTCTTTCAGCTGACGATGGGAGCCGGCCAGCAACGTATGCTGGGCCAAAAAGGAAATAAGAACGGAGTTGCCGTTTCGGCGGTTTACCAAGGCGGGTTGACGCTCGGTTTGTTAAAGCCCTATTATGTGCAAATCGAAGATCCCGGATCGGACGATCTTTTGTACATCAAATATTCAGCGGCAGACAGTGCTTTGTTTCTGGGCCCCTCCATATTAGGTTCTGGCGGTTTTTGGCGCGGATGGAACGAATTGAAATTACAGCCCGGGCTCTTTGTCAAAGGAGCCCTTCGCTTCGACTACGGAAGATTTAACGAAGTGGTCAGTGGTATCGAAGTGGGGGTGAGTGCCGAGATGTACGCAAAGAATATCGCTATTATGGCACTACAAAACGATAAGCCGTTCTTCTTGCAGGCGCATATCGCACTGTTGTTTGGCAAAAGAAAGTAGGAATCTGTAATTTTGCCGCATGTCCGAATTGCCTGTAGCAGCTGTTAAGCCATCTAACGTTAAAAAACCTGATTGGCTGCGGGTCAAACTCCCCATAGGAGAGAATTACAAACATGTCCGTCATCTCGTCGATCATCATAAATTACACACCATCTGCGAAAGCGGTAATTGCCCCAACATGGGAGAATGCTGGGGCGCGGGTACGGCTACCTTTATGATCTTGGGTAACGTGTGTACCCGAAGTTGTGGTTTTTGTTCGGTGGCCACGGGTCGTCCGGGAGCCGTAGATTGGGATGAACCCCAGCGCGTAGCCGAGGCTATACAGCTCATGAAAGTAAAACATGCGGTCATCACCTCGGTAGATCGTGATGAATTGCCGGATGGGGGTTCGATCATTTGGTACAACACCATCCGTGCCGTCAAAGCCCTCAATCCTACTACTACGTTAGAAACGCTGATCCCCGATTTTAAAGGAAAGAAAGAAGACATCTTGCGCGTAGCCGAGGCTCATCCCGAAGTGGTCAGTCATAATATCGAGACCGTTGAGCGCCTTACCCGTCAGGTGCGTATACAGGCTAAATACTGGCGCAGCATGGAGGTGATCCGTACGTTGAAAGAAAGTGGAATGCGCACCAAGAGTGGTATCATGCTGGGTTTAGGCGAGCAACAACAAGAGGTGGAGCAAACCTTGCGTGACTTGCGCGATAACGGTTGTGATGTTGTGACCCTGGGTCAGTATTTGCAACCTACAAAAAAGCATTTGCCCGTACAGCGATTCGTTCACCCCGATGAGTTCGCTCAGTACCGGGAGTTCGGTTATTCGATCGGACTTGATTATGTAGAAAGCGGACCGTTGGTGCGATCTTCCTATCATAGCGAAAAGCACGTTATTCCCGGCTATGGTATTGCGCAGTGGCGAGACGCACAACAGCGCCAATCCTAGCCCACCAATTTTCTATATCTTGTGGCATGCGATTGATTGTTGCCCTTCTATTCTTTTTGGTTTTTTTACTTCCGGGAAAGGCCCAGGTGCGCTGGACCCTGGTTGATTCGCTCTATCAGCCCTTACCCAAGGGAGTCCATATTTACCGAACAGAAGATCCCGTAGACGGAAAACCCAACCGAGCCTTTTATGTCAGCGCCACGCTCAAGGAGCGCTCCCTGCTTTTTTTAGCAGATACGACTTTTAACAGAAGGCTGACGCCTGCCGCATTTTACGATAAGAATCAACAGCCATTATTGGTGGTGAACACTTCGTTCTTTTCTTTTACCACGCACCAAAATCTCAATCTGGTCATCAATGATGGAAAAACACTTGCGTATCATGTGCACTCCATAGCCGGAAAAGGATCCGATACACTCACCTGGCGTCATCCTATGGGAAGTGCGATCGGCATCTATAAAGATCGTACGGCCGATGTATCTTGGCAGTTCACGGACAGTGCAAAACGCTTTCCTGTGGCATTGCAACGTTCCATACGGCCTTTCAGAGATTCAGTTCCCTCGCACACCGAAGGCTCTTTTTTTGCGGCCGCTATTGCGCACCAAGACCAGGCCAGATTACCCCTTGCACCCTTACCTTGGAAAGTACAAACAGCCGTCGGAGGTGGCCCCGTTCTCTTGCAAGACGGGCAGATCAGCATTGCCAATAACGACGAGTTGAAATTTGCTGGTAAGGCCATCAACGACAAACACCCTCGTACGGCCATGGGCTATACGGCCGATGGGCAATTGATCGTATTGGCCGTGGAGGGACGTTTTCCGGGTAAAGCAGAGGGACTTAGCTTGACACAGACGGCACTTCTTATGCAACAGATCGGCTGTGTCGAGGCACTCAACCTAGACGGTGGGGGCAGTAGCTGTATGTTAGTCAACGGTAAAGAAACTATTCGCCCCTCCGATAAAGAGGGACAACGGGCCGTCCCCGGCGTTTTTATAATTAAATCACTGCGCCGATCTAACTAGAAAGGCTTGTTTTGAAAAGCAGCACTAATCCTCGTCGGTGATCAAGGCACTGGCGCCTAAAATCGCGGCATCGGCCTCTTTGAGATTGCTAAAGACCAGCTTCACCTTATTTTTAAAAACTTGCACTAAATTGGCCTCCATTGCGTTGCGAGTCGGGTTTAAAATTAAATCTCCGGCTTTGGTCAACCCTCCGAACAGCACGATGGCCTCAGGGGAAGAGAACATTACGAAGTTGGCCAATGCTTCGCCGAGTAGTTGACCGGTAAAATCAAAGATTTCTTTTGCGATCGCATCTCCCTTGATGGCACACTCGTACACAGTTTCGCTGGTGAGTTCTTCCGCAGAATAGTTACGGAGCAAGCTCTCTTTATCGGGATGGCTGGCCAACATTTCCAAGGCCGTCTCTCTTACACCGGTGGCAGAGGCATAGGCCTCGAGCGGACCACGAATGCCGGTACCCGCATGCAGTCGTCCACCTGGTCGGATAATGGTATGACCCAACTCGCCTGCAAAACCATCATGGCCCAGTACGATCTTTCCGTTGATAAAGATGCCACTGCCCACGCCGGTGCCAAGCGTAATAGTGATGAAATCGCGCATGCCCTTGGCGCAACCGTATTGTTGCTCTCCGGCACCGGCGTGGGCAGTGGCATCTTTATCAACGGAAAGATCGTACTGGGCCATGATGGTTTTGCAGGCGAGTTGGGGCATACCATTATCCGACCC